>NZ_JBTNDR010000013.1:0-105935 GCF_054510895.1 Arthrobacter sp. HLT1-20
GATCTAGACAATCCGATTCTCTCCCAAGGCCCTCACCTTGTTTCGGACCAACTCAACGAACTTCAGCTCACCATGCCGCGGAGCCCACTACACCCTCAATCCGGAAGAGCCATGTAAGCGCCACGCCAGCTCGTGCAGATGGCCGCCTTATGTCCGGTGAGATTATATACAGTTATCCAATTTCAGAGGCCGTGAAGAACGGATTCGTGAAGCGTGTCAATGGCCACCGATTGAGTCCTCAGACGTTGAAGTATGTTCGATTCGAAGGCGACACGGAAGTGGAGGTTTCGCTTGACGAGGTTCGACGACTGGGCGAGACAGATGCGAAATTCCGGCGCAGCATCGTTAGCTCAGACGAGACGTTGACGACGATCGTTGACGCGTCCTTGCAGAAACTGTCCGAGATGCGCGAGGAAACTGGTGAAAAGCGACTCAAGATTATTGCTTCAGCCCTCAACATGGCCCACTGCAAGCAGATCGTTGCCAAATACAGGGAACGTAACTACCGTGCTGACTTTGTCCACAGCAAACAAGACAGCAATGCGAACCAAAAAGTGCACGCCAAACTCGAGAATGATGAGTTGGATGTAATTGTCCAAGTTCGGAAACTGGGCGAGGGGTTCGACCACCCATACCTGTCGGTTGCGGCCGTCTTTAGTATTTTCAGCAACCTTGGTCCATTCATGCAGTTCGTCGGGCGCATCATGCGAGTAATCCCGGGCGTTGATCCATTCGACAAGGTTAACGACGGAGTAGTCGTGTTCCACGTTGGCGGTAACATTACTGGCGTCTGGGACGACTTCACTGATTTTGCCGATGCGGATCAGGAATATTTTGCCAACCTTGTGGATGTAGATTTCGTTGAACCGATCCTTACAGGTGAGGGTGCCAGGCCGAGACAGGTCGATGAGACTCCTTTGCCGACCATTACTTCTCAGACGGGAGTACGCCTCGAAAATATTGAACTGCTTGGGAACGACAGAGTGATGCAGGCGATCAAAGTTCTCACGGAACTTGGTGTAACGACAGAACAGTTCGAAGAGCTTCAACGATTGACTCCAACGAAGCAGGCGAGCCGGCAGGCAAAACGGTCGCAGTTAGATGACCTAGTTAAGACTGCTGTCGGCCAGGTCCTAGCGTTTCGGAAACTTGCATACCCTGGGCACGATCTCGACAAGGCAAAGCGTGGCAGGACAAACTTTGAAGTTCTCAAGGGGGCGATCGACAAGAAGATCAAAGGAGCGGCTCCTAGCGGTGTAACAAAACGAGCAGAGCTTTCGGGCCAAGACCTAGATTCATTGATCGCTGGTTTGAGCGGCCTAGTGAAGCAAGTGGAGGCCGAGTTTTTCGATGACTAGGCAAAAATCACTCCTGAAGACTATGTCGGTGCGCGAGTCGGGAAAACAGCATCCCTGTAGGAGTAACAGGAAGCATCCGCTAGCTAAGGGCGAAGTCATGCTCGTGATAAAGGAAGGGCAAGACGAGCGCCACTATTGTCGTGAATGTGGTGCTAAATTCATGGCCACCGCCCACGAAAAGCTCCACGAATTAGCTCTCCTGCTTAAACTCTCAGGAGAGGATGACGCGCCCGTCAGCCCAGTCAACGCCTAGATTGCTTCTTTGCTCCGCCTTTGGTTCGCATGGTCACACCAGCCTGAATGAGTTGTCGTCGAATGCTTTCACGGGGGAGTGATAATTTGGTGGAGACATCAGCCAACGACAGTCCGCTGGAGTACAGGGCAGTTGCACGTTCAACCTCGGCCTGCGTCAGCGGCTCTCGCCCCACTCGGCCACCGGCGCGTCGCACCGCGCGGCTGACGGTCAGCCGATGGATTCCGAATTGTGCCGCTACATCTTTGGCGGTGCAACCATCCAGGTACGAGGATACGACCTGTGCTTCCTCATCTGGGCTCAGTAGATGCTGCCGGGGTGACACTGCAGCCCCATCTTCCGCTAGATCTAGGGGTAGATCGCCAGTCGCCATTTCACAGAGGTCAGCCGACAGGCGTTGCATAGTTTTTAAGTCAGCACTCAAAAGGGCAACCAGATGAGGAAAACCCTCGGCCCAACGGCCGGGGGTTTTTCGTTTTCCTGCCGCAAAGAATGTCTGTAAACAGCAGCACCCCGGACACGCGGAGCCCGCCCGCGGCCGCCACGGACGTACCCTTGGAGTGTGTGATCCGCCACCTCCCGAGGAGTTGCCATGTCCCGCCCGCTGACTTTCCGCTACCTGTTCGGCCCCGGCCCCAGCAATTGCTACCCGGAGGCCATTGAGGCCCTAGGGCACCCCGTGCTGGGGCACTTGGATCCTCTGTTCCTTGAGGTGTTGGACAACACCTGCGCCGGGCTGCGCCACGTGTGGGGCACGAGCAACGCCCGCACCCTGCCGCTGAGCGGGACAGGTTCGGCCGGCATGGAGGCTGCGTTCGTGAACACCGTGGGTGCCGGGGATGTGGCCGTGGTGGCTGTCAACGGACTCTTTGGCGAGCGCATGTGTGAGGTGGCGCGCCGCACCGGTGCCGAGGTGGTGCGTGTGGACCACGAATGGGGCCAGCCCATCGACCCCGAACGCGTGGCCGCCGCACACCCAAACCCCAAGGTCATTGCCGCCGTCCATGCCGAGACATCAACGGGCGTGCGCTCCGATATTGCCGCGCTGGGCCGGCTCAAGGGCAGCGCCCTACTCGTCACCGACGCCGTCACCTCCATTGGCGGTCTGGAACTGCTCGCCGACGACTGGGGCATCGACGTAGGCTACGCCGGCACGCAAAAGTGCCTGGGCGTGGCCCCGGGCCTGTCGCCGTTCACCATTTCCGACGCCGCGTTTGAGCGCCGCATCAAGGACCCCCAGTCCTGGTACCTAGACCTGGGCCTGCTTGGCGGCTACGTCGGTGCGGCCGGGGGCAGCAAGCGGACCTACCACCACACGGCCCCGGTGCCCATGATCGCCAGCCTTGAGGCCGGCCTGAACAGGGTGCTGGGGGAGGGTCTCAACGCCGTCCAGGCCCGCCACGCCGCCGCAGGCCTGGCTCTCCAGGACGGGCTTCAGGAGATGGGTCTGGAACTGTTCGCCGCGGAGGGCTTCCGGCTGCCGTCGCTGACCACTGTCCGCGTGCCCGAGGGCGTCGATTCAGCCGCCGTGCGCGCCTACCTCCTAGAGAACTTCAGCATGGAAATTGGTGCCGGCGTGGGCCAGTTCGCCTCCTCCGTGTGGCGCATCGGCATGATGGGCCCCAACGCCAACAACGCCTCAGTGGTGTTCGTCCTGGCGGCGCTCAAGGAGGCCATCGCGAAGGCGTAGGTGCTAGGCCGGGTACAACGCCAGCCCGGTGGTCTGATCAAAAGAAGGGCACCCCGCAAGAGCGTCAGTCACACTTATTGTGACGCAATTACCCCGCACACGACTCTGACAATGCAGCAGGGGGAAAAGAGGCCGTGCTTGTGCGTCCCTTGAGGCTCTCGTACCTCCGCTGTCCGGGGGCAACCAGATGAGGACAACCCTCGGCCTAGAACGGCGAGTGTTTCAGCGATTACTTATTAGTGATGCCGCAAGCTAGAACCATGGAACTGCCGTTGCTGATCTTGACAGTAGGTTCATCTTGACTGTGGGGGAATCAACGGAAAATGCATGGGGCCGTGGCCCCATGCATTTTCCGCAGGTGAAGTATGCCCTTACTCAGGCCGATGGCTTGTTGGCAGGGGAGGCATCACAATGACGCGGCACCAGTCTGGTCATCGGATACTTCAGCCGGGGTGATGACCATCGGATCGAGCACACGGTGCAAGAAAGATTTTGTCCGTTCCTCCTGAGGGTCACCGATGACATCGCGGGCAGGCCCTTGTTCAACAACGTAACCTCCGTCCATGAAAATGACGCGATTTGCCACTTCCCGGGCAAAGGCCATTTCGTGGGTGACGATTATCATCGTCATACCCTCGGCTGCGAGCGACTTCATGACGGCCAGAACTTCACCGACGAGCTCAGGGTCCAGCGCCGACGTCGGCTCATCGAACAGCATTAGTTGCGGGTCCATTGAGAGCGACCGCGCTATGGCCACCCGCTGCTGTTGTCCGCCGGAGAGTTGCGCCGGGTACGCGTGTTCCCGGTGGGACAGACCAACCCGGTGAAGGTTTTTGCGGGCAACTTCCTGGGCCTCCTTCTTGGGGCGTTTGAGGACACCCCGTTGCGCAATGGTGAGGTTTTCCAACACAGTCAAGTGTGGAAAGAGGTTGAAGGATTGGAACACCATGCCAATACGCTGGCGGATGCCATCCAAGTAGGCGTCTGGGTGGGTAATTTCCTCCGACCCGACACAGATGGTGCCTGAGGTGGGTACCTCCAGCAGGTTCACACAGCGCAGCAGCGTGGACTTTCCCGATCCCGAAGGGCCAATGATGCAAACCACCTCACCCGGTTCGACATCGAGGGAAATATCCTTCAACACTTCGATGGGTCCGAAGCTTTTTTTCAAGTTGCGGATTGAGATCGCGTGAGAGGCAGGGGCGCTCTGTGTCGCCATCGTTGGTGTGGTCATCGTCATCAGCGGGCTTTCGCGTAGCGGCGTTCGAGCTTGCGCACGAGCATGGACAGGGGGAGAGTGATCGCGAGGTAGCACAGTGCGCAGACGATCAGTGGGGTGGCGTTCACGGAACGATTGAGGAAGTCCTGGGCGAACTTCGTGAGTTCATACTGTCCTGCGGTGACGCCCACAACATAGACCAGTGAGGAGTCCTTGACGAGCAGAATCAGTTCGTTTGTCAGTGGCGGAATCACGATGCGGAATGCTTGTGGAATGACAACCGTTGCCAGGGTGCGGGTGTGGCTCATGCCCAAGCTGCGGGCGGCCTCAATTTGCCCCTTGGGTACGGCTTGAATGCCGGCGCGGAAGGTTTCTGCCATGTAGGCGGCAGCTGTGACACCCAGACCCACCATAATCATGCCGTATTTGTCCCCTGGAAATTGGAATCCGGGAAACGCGTTGGGTATTCCGTAGGCCACCATGAAGAGCACCACCAATGATGGAACGCCACGGAAAAACTCGATGTAACATGTGGCAAACCAGCGGTAGGGACCCACAGAGCTCAATCTCATCATGGCCAACAAGAGCCCTACCACGAAGGCAAAGATGAAGGCCAGCAGAGTGTAGATCGCGGTGTTCACGAGTCCAACGGTGATGACCCGGGGAAGCATCCGCAGGAAGATGTCGGTTCTCAGGAAGGAGGCGCTGAAGGAGGGCCAATCGGTGTTGGCCACGATGATAGCGAGAATGACGATTCCGACTGTGTACTGAAGTCCTCGCCCTAGGCTGGCCTTCTGACGCCGGGAGAATCGTGGTTTGGACGGGGGAGCCGCGATGGCCGGCGGGGCCTGCTTAATTTGTGTGTTCATGATTGCCTCACTGGTGCCCTGCAGTTGCGTGGATGGTCACAGCGCGGTCGGTTGGGATCGCTCCCAACCGACCAACATGGTTCTAGTCGATCAACTCTTCGGGACCTCTCCAATCCACTTGGTGTAGATCTTGTCGTAGCTGCCGTCGCTCTTGGCTTTGGCCAGGACCTCATCTGTGACCTTCTTGAGCGCTGCGTTGTCCAACTTCATGGCGAAGCCGTACTGCTCACCAGTGTCGAACTGGGCTGAGATCGAGGCTTTGCCGGGGTTGTTCTTTGTCACTTCGGACCAGACCGGGAGGTCATTGATGGCCGCATCGACCTGTCCTGTCAGGAGCGCCTGAGTCTGTGAGGCCAAGTCCTGGAACTCGACAATGCTGCACGCACAATCAGCCTTGTTCTTGTTGGCGTAATCTAGGCCGGTGGTGGCCGTCTGGGCGCCAAGTTTCTTGCCGCTGAGCGCGGCAAGTGAGGTTGGTGCGCCGGACTGAACGAGGAGAGCCTGAGTTGCATCGAAGTATGGCTCGGAGAACAGGACGACCTTCTGCCGCGCCTCGGTGATCGTCATGCCGGCAGCTGCGATATCGCATTTTCCCGTGTTCATGTCTTCGCCGGACTTGATGCCTTCGAAGGGTGTGTCGACCACGGACACCACTGCGCCCAGACGCGTGGCAATCAAATCCATCATGTCGATGTCGAATCCAATGGCCTTGCCGGAATCGTCGTTGGATTCGAAAGGTGCGTACGGCAGGTGGGTGCACACAGTCAGTTTTCCGGGCGAGACAAGGGATACCCCGTCGGCGGTACCGGCGGAGGTGTTGACCGCGGCCTGGGACCCGGACCCGCAGGCAGCGAGGGCGAACAAGGACAGTGCCGCAATGGTGGCCGTTTGGAACTTTCTGAATGACTGCAAGGAAGGGCTCCTTCTAATGGGTGTGCCGGAGTGTAAGTAACACAGGGATACGGCTGGAAATGTGGTGGAAACGGTGGGTTGCCCGTGGGCAAGTTTCAGGCGAGCGCTTTGCCGAGGTCTTCGATGAGGTCTGCGGACGCTTCAATGCCGACGGACAAACGTATGAGGTTTGGCGGGACTT
Source organism: Arthrobacter sp. HLT1-20 (assembly GCF_054510895.1). Classification (NCBI taxonomy): domain Bacteria; kingdom Bacillati; phylum Actinomycetota; class Actinomycetes; order Micrococcales; family Micrococcaceae; genus Arthrobacter; species Arthrobacter sp. HLT1-20. The sequence goes on from NZ_JBTNDR010000013.1 coordinate 6,483, forward strand.
CCGAGGGGGTGCCGCGGAGGCCGTGATGCGTCATGCGCCCTGGCAGCTCGATCAGCGATTCAACGCCGCCGAGTGATTCCGCAAGAGTAAAGAGACGGGTGCTGTTGCAGACTTCCAGTGCCTTCTCTTCACCGCCTGCGACCTGGAAGGAGATCATGCCTCCGCCGCGGCGCATCTGGTGGAGCTCATTGCCGTCCAGGCCCGGGTAGTAGACCTTCTCCACGCCCGGGTGCTGTTGCAGGAACTGCACGATCTCTTCGGCATTGTCGCAGTGGCGCTGCATGCGCACATCAAGTGTTTTGATGCCTCGCACAGTCAGCCAGGCATCAAACGGGCCGGGGACGGCGCCCACGGCGAACTGATGGAACCGCATTTCCTCGGCGAGCTCGTCATTGTTGGTGATCAGCGCCCCGCCTATGACGTCGGAGTGTCCACCAATGTACTTCGTGGTTGAGTGCATCACAATATCCACGCCGAGCTCCAGGGGCTGCTGAAGCACCGGTGAAGCGAACGTGTTGTCCACGACGACGAGAGCGCCGGCTGCGTGACTGATTTCAACGAGTCTGGCAAGGTCCGTCACCTTCAGCATCGGGTTCGTTGGTGATTCGCACCAAACGAGACGGGTTGGAACCTGCAAGGCTTCGCGGAGTGCTTCGGTGTCGCTGAGATCCACAGCTTCGGTCTGGATGCCCCACCGGGACAGGACTTTGCTGAACAGGCGAATGGTTCCGCCGTAAGCGTCGGTGGGGACGATGATGCGGTCGCCCGGGGCGCAGACAGAGCGGATGACGCAGTCCTCCGCGGCCAGCCCGCTGGCAAAAGCGAGAGCTCGCTTACCCTTTTCCAGCGAGGCCAGGCACTCCTCCAACATGGTCCGGGTGGGGTTTCCGGCCCTGCTGTATTCGTAGCCGTTTCGCAGGTTTCCAACACCGTCCTGTTTGAAGGTTGACACCTGGTAGATGGGCGGAATGACGGCCCCGGTGGTGGGGTCTGGTTCTTGGCCGGCGTGGATGGCCCGGGTAGCGAATTCAAGCGAAAGATCCATGGTGTGTCCTTTATGGTGAGAAGGGTGAAAGTCTGTGGGCGGCCGATACCGGCCGCAGGGTATTGCGGCGTCCAATAGACCTCTACTTGCCGGTGGCGACCCGCACGATTAGTTCTACTTCCACGGATGCGTCGCGGGGGAGTGCGCTGACTCCGACGGCGCTGCGTGCGTGCTGGCCGATTTCCGCACCGAAAATTTCCAGCAGGACATTGCTGGCGCCGTCGATCACGGCAGGCTGGTCATGGAAAGAGGAGGAGGAAGCCACAAACCCGACAACCTTGACCACCTCGGTGACGTTGTCCAGGCCTCCTGCCAACTCGCTGATGGCAGCGACGGCGTTGATGGCACTTTGCCGGGCCGCACGCTGGGCCAAGTCCAGGTTGTCGGCGTTGACAGCTCCGGTGGACACGAGCACACCGTCCTCGAAGGGCAGTTGGCCGGCCGTGTAAATAAACTCACCGACCCTTCTAGCCGGAACGTAGGCGGCAAGCGGCGCGGGTACTCGGTGCAGACTGATGTCCAGGTTGATGATTCGTTCTGAGGCAGGCATGGTTGTTGTCATGGAAGGTCTCCTAGGTGGGGTGCCGGGTGTGCCGGGAAAGGTGCTAACAACGGGTTGCTTGAAAGGTCAGGGCTGGTTTTTCTAGGGCGTTTCGCCACTGAGGAAGTCACGCAACTGGCCCTTGTAGGGCTCAAGAACCAGGTTTTGGCGTGCAAGCCATTCGTCGTTGTAGTACTTGTCCGCATAGCGCTCGCCGCCGTCGCAGAGCAGGGCAACGATGCTTCCGGACTCTCCCCGCCGGATCATCTGGGCCGCGATCCTGCAGGCAGCCCACAAACCCGTCCCCGTGGATGCTCCGACTTTGCGGCCAATCAGCTCATCAAAGACGCGAATCGTGGCGATGGAGGCGGCGTCCGGTACGGACATCATCCGGTCTACGGCAGATCCGACGAAGCTTGGCTCCACACGCTGCCGCCCGATGCCCTCGATCCGTGAGCCGACGTCGGTTACCACCGAATCGTCTCCTCCGCTCCAGCCGGGCATGAATGCCGAATTCTCGGGGTCGGCGACGCAAATACCCGTTGACCGGCCAGTGAAGTGCACGTAACGGGCGATGGTGGCCGAGGTTCCGCCTGTTCCAGCTGTGGCAACGATCCAGGTGGGTTCGGGAAACCGTTCCGATTCCATCTGCCGAAAGATCGACTCCGCGATGTTGTTGTTGCTGCGCCAGTCGGTTGCGCGTTCGGCGTAGGTGAACTGGTCCATGTAGTGCCCGCCGGTTTCCGCAGCGAGCCTGGCTGCTTCCGCATACACCTCGTGGGGCTTGTCAACGAAGTGACAGACTCCGCCATGGGCTTGAATGAGTCTTACCTTTTCGGTGGACGTCGACTTGGCCATGACGGCGACAAACGGATTACCAATGAGCGCAGCAAAGTAAGCCTCCGACACGGCCGTTGACCCGCTGGATGCCTCGACTATGGGTTTGCCGGGACGAATCCAACCGTTGGCCAGGGAGTACAGGAACAAAGAGCGCGCAAGCCGGTGCTTGAGGGACCCCGTCAAATGGGTCGACTCATCCTTGAGATAGATGTCGATTCCCCGTTTCGCGAGGATGGGAAGTTGCAGCAAGTGGGTGTCAGCTGATCGGGTGCCCTCTGCTTTGACCACCCTGATCGCTTCGGCGAGCCACCGGCGGTAGCCGGCATCGTAGCGGTCAACGTCCAAGGTGTCGTGGTCACCCAGGATCTCTGCGGGATGAGTGTCAACGGTAGTCATTCTGATTCGGCCTCGATTTCGTTGAGGTAGTTATAAATGGTGAACCGCGACACATCGAGTTTTTCGGCAACGAACTCAACGGCATCCCTAATCTGGAATACGCCGCGGTCAGCCAGCTCTGAAACCACTGTGAGCTTGTGTGGCTTCTTCATGAGCGCCACTTCGATTCCCACCTTTTTGATGGCGTTTCGCACCGCATCATCGAGGAGTTCGTGGACGCTGCTCGGGAAGGTCTCCATGCGTTCAGCGCTGCCGGAATGGTCCGGGGTGGTTGGATACGAGTCAAGGATCCGCGTGATCGAATCACGTGCTGCCGCCAACTCGCTGATGTCGACGTTGAAGCATAGGGCGGCAACAGGGCTGCCATCTGAGGGATCGCGAACGATGATGGTGCTGGAGAGTGCGTCGCGATGTCCGGGCAACTCCGTCCGGTAGCTAATGACATGGGAAGGAGCGCCGGCCTTGACCAACCTGATCAGCAGGTTCGTGGCAGGGTCCCCTGGTGAGCGGCCAGTGAGGTTGCCGCTGATGGCCTTGACCGATGCATCGAGATTGGAAAGATCGTGGACTATGACTTCGGCGGGTCCCAGAGCTTGGGCCAGTGGCTCCACCAGCTGGGAAAGGATGTTGAAGATGAGCTCCCGGGTGTCGCTGTTCACCTCGGTCAGCGCTGGCATGGAAGCTGTCAGGTCATGCGACATATCTGCACCTCCTTCTAAACAATGTGTTGAAGATCACTACTTGCTGTCGAACATTACAACTCCTCTTTGAACTGGTCAACAGATATTGGCAAAGTTTGTTAAGAAATATTTCGACAGTGTTGCGACGCCGGTGAACTTCTGATCCCTTCACTGGCAGGCCGGTGCTGGGTACGTGTGGCCCGGAAGCAGCTGCATGCGCCGTGCTGCGGCGCCGGATTACGGTGCCCCGATGGCTGTGGATTTGTCGTTGTCCGCCCTCGACGCTGTTCTGAGCGCGGATTTTCCGCTCGTCCGACGCGCGAGGAGTGTGGCAATAGACCGGAACATGGCAGGGCTGTACGCGCATGGACGGATCAGGTGCAGCGGCCCGCTCAATCCACCATGCAAGATGGGGGCACACCACTAGATGAGCTGCACGGGTCGGTTCGGCTGGTACGAATCTTCACCCTGACAGGGTGCGCAGTTTCCGAACCTGCCTCGGCAACCCTAGGCCGGGTACAACGCCACTTCTGCGGCCTTGACCACAAAGAACACCTCGGCGCCCGGCCCCAGGCCCAGCTCGGCCGTGGCCGCTGGGGAGATGTCCGCCGCCAGGGCCCCGGCGCGGACCCGGATGTGGTCCCCGTGCGGCTCCAGCTCGGTCACCCGCACCTTGAAAACATTGCGCGGGCTGCCGTGCGGGGGTGTCAGGAATACAGACACGGACGACGGCGCGAACGCGGCCATGCCCTCTTGCCCGCCATTCGTCGGAGGTACTTGAGCCGACGGGGCGGCTTGGTCGGAAGCGGCGCCGTCGCGTCCGGCGACGAGTACGCCGTCGGCCATCACAAGGGAGGGTCCGCGCAGGGTTCCCCGCAGCACGTTCAGGCCGGCCAGGGATGCGGCAAAGGCGCTGCGGGGGTGGGTCAGGACCGTGGCGGTGGGGCCCGACTCAACCATCCGCCCGCCGTCCATAACCACAATCCGGTCGGCCAGCAGGAGGGCGTCCAGCACGCTGTGGGTGACGATGATGGCGCGGCGCCCGGCCAGCACACGCTTGAGCAGGCTGCGCAGGAATGGTGCATGGTTGACGTCCAGGGCAGCCATGGGCTCATCGAGCAGCAACAGCTCGGGGTCGGTGGCCAGTGCCCGGGCCAGGGCGACCCGCTGCGCCTGTCCTCCGGAGAGCTCGGCCGGCAGTCGGGAGGACAGCTCCGCGGCGTCCACGTCACAAAGCCAACGCCGGGCGGACTCGCGGCTTGCCGCCTTGCTGCGGCCCTGGCTGCGGGGGCCGAAGGCAACGTTTTCCAGCACACTTAGATGCGGAAACAGCAGCGGATCCTGGGCCAGGACGCCCAGCCCGCGTGCATGCGGCGGCAGCCAGGTGGTGCCGGGGGAGAGCTGGAACAGGGGCCGTCCGTCCAGCGTGGCGTGGCCGGAATCGGGCTTGAGCAGGCCGGCGAGCACCTGGACCACTGACGATTTGCCGGCGCCATTGGGGCCCATGACGGCAAGGGTTTCCGTGGGCCCCACTGTGAGGGCAACATCCACGGTGCGTGCGGCGATGACGGCCTTGAGCTCCAGCGTCATGACGCGGGCCCGGCCAGCACCGTGCGCAGCGGCGATCGTGGGGCACGGTAGCTCACGGCAACCACCACGGCGGCCACGGCAATGAGCAGGAAGGACAGCGCCACGGCAGCCTCGGGATCAGTCTCCCGTTGCAGGTAAATCTCCAGCGGAAGTGTGCGGGTGACGCCCTGCAAACTCCCCGCAAAGGTCAAGGTGGCGCCAAATTCACCCAGGCTTCGGGCAAACGCCAGCACGGCGCCGGAGACCAGACCGGGCAACACCAGAGGCAGCGTGATGCGGCGCAGCACGGTGCTGGGCCGTGCACCGAGCGTGGCAGCCACGGCCTCATACCTTTGACCCGCTGTGCGCAGTGTGCCTTCCAGGCTCAGCACTAGAAAGGGCAGAGCCACGAACGTCTGGGCCATGACAACGGCGGCGGTGGAGAACGCAATCTCGATGCCCAGAACCTGCAGTGATTGCCCCAGCAGCCCCTGCCGGCCAAAGGTGTACAGCAGTGCCAGTCCCCCCACCACGGGCGGCACCACTAGGGGAAGCAGGATCAAGGCCCGCAAAACACGCTGGCCAACAAACTGCGACCGCGCCAGCACCAGGGCCAGCGGGACTCCAAAAAGGATGCACAGGAGGGTGCTCGCGGCGGCGGTTTTCAGGCTCAGAAGCAGTGCCGCCACGGACGACTCCGAGCTGACCAGCGCCAGGAACTGGCCCCAATTGACCTGGGACACCATGCCTATGAGCGGCAGCAGGATCAATAGGGCGCCGGCTGCTGCCACCGCGTAGATCCAGCGTGGAACTGCCGTGTAGCCCCACAGGGGTTGCCGTTGCGGGGAAGTCCTAGGGGGTGCCAAAGCCGGCATCCTGAAGCGCCTTTTGCCCCTGGGTGCCGGTCACCAGGTTCATGAAACCCTGGGCCAGGAGCGGGACCTTGGAAGATCCGACGGCGGCAATGGGGTAGTGGTTGACGGTTGGCTTGGGCAGATCTAAGGGAATGCTGAGAACCTTTGCCCCGGCCGCCTTGGCATCGGTGACATAGACCAGCCCGGCGTCGGCTTCCCCGGAGGTGACCTTGCCCAGGACCCCCGTGACGGAAAGCTCCTCACTGACGGGCTTGAGTGCCAGGCCTGCGCTGGCGGCATCCGACTGGCTGGCTGCGCCGCAGGGAACCTTGGGTGCGCAAACCACCAGTTTCACCCCGGACTTGGCAACGTCGGCAAAGCTGGTGATGTTGGCCGGATTGTCCGGGGGCACCACAAGAGTCAGAACATTGCTGGCAAAGTCCACGGGGGAGCCCTTGGCCAGCCCGGTATCGCTGAGTTTGGTCATGCTTGCCGTATCCGCCGAGGCGAAGACATCGGCCGGTGCGCCCTGGATGATTTGGGTGACAAGGGTGGAGGAGCCGTCAAAGCTCAAGGAAACCACGACGAGTGGATGTTGCGCCTCGAACTGGGCAGCCAATTGAGTAAAGGTCGTCTTCAGTGATGCCGCAGCATAGACATTCAAGCTGCCGGAGAGTTCAGCTGCCGAGGAGTTGGGGGCGTTGCTGGCACCCGGGGTTCCATCTGCCCCGGTGGTGCCCGCGGGGGCGCAGCCAGCCACACTCAGGGCCAGCAGGGCAATAACAGTCGCACGCCGCAGACGGTACGCACCAAGGGACGTCAGGCCAGCGGATGAAGCTGGGAAAAGTTTCATGATTCGCTCCCCGCGTGAGGCACTTCGATGATGACATTGGTGGATTTCACTACCGCCGTAGCCACCGAACCAAGTTCAAGTTTCAAGTCCCTGACAGCCTCGCTGCTCATGAGCGAGACAACGCGGAAGGGGCCGCATTGGAGTTCCACCTGGGCCATGACCTTGTCCATCACAATGTTGGTCACCAGCCCCACAAAGCGGTTACGGGCCGAGCTGCCGATCCGCGTGGGGTCCGCCGGCAGCTGGGCCTGCTTCTTCGCCAGGGCGGCCAGCTCCACACCGGCCACCACCATGCGTCCCTGCTGGTCCTTGCTGCCGTGGAGGGTGCCGTTCTCCAGCCAGCGCCTAACGGTGTCATCACTGACGCCAAGGAACCGGGCCGCCTCGGAAACGCGAATAAGTGCCATAACCGCAGTCTACCTCCTCAAATGCGGATTGGAAGCGGGTATTGATCCGTAAACGATGAAATCTATGCGTGCCGTGCTGGTCCGTGGTCAGGGCATCGTCCAGGGTCCGCAGCCACCTGCAATGCGGACCAAAGGTCAGAACAGCATGCTCAGCTGATTCCTTCACTGGAGGTGGACAGCGGATGGCTCAAGGGCGCGGAACTCTCGCCCCACGAGGAGAGCAGTTTGAGTGCGTCGAGGGCGGGGGAACCGTTCTTGGCCGTGTAGATGCGCAGGCTCTGTTCGGGATCGTCGGGCAGCAGCAGGTGCTCAAAATCAACGTCCACGTCGCCCACCACGCCGTGATGCAGCGCCAGGGTGCCGGAGGATTTGCGGGTCACCGTGTGCCGCGCCCACCACTGGCGGAATTCCTCGCTGTTGACGGCAAGCTCGCCCACCAGCGCCGTGGCTGCCGGATCCCCCGGGTGCCGGCCAATGTCGGCCCGCAACGTGGCCACAGCATCCGAGGCTGCCGAGTGCCAGTCCCGGAACATCTGCCGCGCCCCCGGATCCAGCATGATCCAGCGCGTGTAGTTGCGTTGCTCCCGTGCCATGGCGGGGAAATCGGCAAAGAGCAGGCGGGCCATGCGGTTGCTCGCCAGCACGTCGGTCCGCCGCCCCAGTACGACGGCGGGCACCTCACCCACCGCGTCCAGCAGCTGGCGCATTGAGGCCCGCACTCTTTGGGCCGCCGGCGGGTTGGTGGCCTGCCCGCCGCAGTTTTCCAGGAGGTCGAACATGTGGGTGGATTCGGCGTCGTTCAATTGCAGGGCGCGCGCCACCGACAGCAGCACCGAGCGTGAGGGGTGGATGTTGCGGCCCTGCTCCAACCGCGTGTAGTAGTCGGTTGACACGTCCGCCAGCCGGGCCACCTCCTCGCGGCGCAACCCCGGCACGCGGCGGCTTGTCAGTTTGGCCCCCGGCTCTGGTTGCAGCCGGGACCGCATGGCTGAGAGGAACCTGCCGAATTCAATGCTTTGACCCATGCCTCCATTCTGCCTCGGCCAACGCCCGGCATGCCAGCATCAAGGGAGGACTGCCGGTCCTAGGATGGTTTCACAGGCCCGGCCGTGGCGGCATTCATGCAGTTGTAGGAACAACGTCGTCAGAACAGCAGAGGGAACCGCATCGCCAGGCGATGCGGTTCCCTCTGTTAGAGCTGCCTGCTAGAGCTGCCTGTTAGAGCTTGTCGAACTCAGACTCATCCAGTTTGGTGGGCGCAGCAATGGCAGCGGCCGTCGGCGTGCCGCCTGCCTTCAGGGCCGCCAGGCGGGCTTCAACCTCAGTCTGCTCGCCCAAATCCTCCAGAGAGTTGAACTGGGCATCCAGGCTGGAGGCGGCAAGCTCATTCTGGCCGCGGACCTTGGCTTCCTCGCGACGGATCTTCTCTTCGAAGCGGCTGACCTCGCTGGTGGGATCCATGATGTCGATGCTCTTGAGCGCGTCATTGACCTGGGTTTGGGCGGCGGCCGTCTTGGAACGGGCAATGAGCTCGTTGCGCTTGTTGGCCAGCTCGTTGAGCTTGCCCTCCATCTGCGTCAGGCCCGTCTTGAGCTTGTCCACAACCTCGTTCTGGGCGGCGATGGTGGGCTCGGCGGAGCGGGCCTCGTTCTCGGCGGTGATTTGGCGCTGCAGGGCAACCTTTGCCAGGTTGTCGAACTTCTGTGCGTCAGCGGCATTGCCTGCGGCACGGAATTCGTCGGCCTTGCGGCTGGCTGCGAGTGCCTTGGAACCCCAGTCCTGGGAGGCCTTGACATCCTCGTTGTAGTCGTCCTCGAGCATGCGCAGGTTGCCAATGGTTTGGGCAACAGCGCCTTGTGCCTCGATGATGTTGGACTTGTAGTCGCGCACCATCTGATCGAGCATTTTCTGCGGATCCTCGGCCTGGTCCAACAACGCATTGATATTGGCCTTGGTCAACTGTGCGATCCGGCCAAAAATTGACTGCTTTGCCATTCTTATCCCCTTATTGTGCTGTTGTACATCCAATAAAAACGTGAACAGGTGTTGCCAGAGGTACCCGGTGAAGACACGAGTCCGTTGGGCCTTCCCCAATTCTTGCCACAAGTTGCTTTCCAGTGCAATGCCATGATGGCACGACGCCGGATTTCCCGGCCGCTGCCTGCCGTCATGTTGCGTTGTGGGCGGCTCATGCGACGGGCAGGTCCGGGCTAGAAGTTGCCGCCTCCTCCGCCGAAGCCGCCACCACCGCCACCACCTCCTCCGCCGAAGCCGCCGCCGTCACCTCCGCCGAAGCCGCCACCACCGAATCCTCCGCCGCCACCGCCGGAGAGCAATCCGCCAATGATGCCGCCCAGGATTGCCCCGCCCATGCCGCCGCCCATGGAACCGCCGCCACGGCCGCCGCCGCCAAAACTGTCAACGTCATTTTGGGCGTATTGGATGGCTTGTTTGGCCAGCTCCTGGGCCTGTTGAGCGTAGCTCAAGGCGTTGCTGGGGTCCGATTCGGCAATCGATAGCGCGTAGTCAAAGTTTCTTTCAGCCTCGGACAAACGTGTCCGGGCGGAGGATCCAACCCCTCCTCGCCGGGCCGCAATAAAGTCCTTGGCCGTGGCGATGGTGGCTTGCGCGCCAGCCAGGGTTTGTTGCAGGGCTGCCTGGGCGCGCAAGGCCTGCTGCTGCTGGTCGCGGATGCCTGTCAACAGCTCATCGAGCTGGCCGTGGGCCGCTTGCACGGCAGCCATCATGGCGAGCGGATCCGGCTTTCCCCCGGCCTTTTGCATGCGCACATCGTTGAGCACTCCCTCTGCCGCATGGACGGTGGGGGCGTAGCGGGCAAATTCCTGGGTGGACACCATGGCCTTGGCCTGCTCCAGGTCGCCCACGGCTGCCGGAAGCGCCGTTTCCAGCGTCTTGGCGGCGTCTCCGATGGCGGCCCCTGTTTTGGCGATTGCCTCGAGCAAAACACCTGACTGCAACAGGCTTTCCTCGGCAGCCTTCACGGAAACCGCTGCAGCAGCGGTTTGCCCGGCCGCAAGCTTTGCGTCGGCGTCGGCGGCCGCCGTGTCAACAAAGTCAAGGCGTTCCTTGGCCTGTGCCACATTGTCCCGCACGGGGGCCACGGCCGAATCGGAATACTGTGAGGTCAGGGCGGCCAGTTTTTGTTCAGCCTCCGCCACAACTGTTCGGGCCTGGCCGGCTTGGGTGCGGATGCTGCTCAGCACGGCAGGGGCGGTTCGCTCCAGCTCTCGCAGTTCGTCAAAGGCTGCTTTTTCGGCATTCAAGGCGGCATTGGCATCTTCGCTGCGCTTGATAATTTCACCCAGCCACTGGCGCTGCTGCTCTATTGTGTCGGGAATTTCATCATCGAGTTGCTGCTGCAGCTTGAAGGACTCGGTCAGGTGCGCCTTGGCACTGTCCAAAGCCGCTTGGAATGGCTTGACAGCCTCCTCCCCGTACGATGCTTGGGCAAAACCGATCTCGTGTTCGCTGGTGTTGATGGCGTCGTCGGCGGCAATCAAGAGTGAGCCCGCCTTTGACTTCAACTCTGCTATGGACATGCCGGCATTGGGATCCAGCGGTTTTCCGTCGGGCCCGAAGCCTTTGGCTGTGGCCTCGGCAGCCGCCTTCCTGCGTTTGTTGCGAATGTACAGGGCCGTGCCGGCGCCGCCAACCACCACAGCACCGCCAATGCCCAAGGCCACCAAGCCGCCAGTGGGGTCGGGGACATCGCCCTTGCCGCCACCGGCCGCGTCGCCCAAGGCCCCGGCAGCATCAATGGCGGCCTGCGCCCAGTTGCTAGCGGCCAGTTGGGGCTTGATGGCGTTGGCTTGAATGTACTGGTTCTTCTCGTCGGGGATCACTGAGGTGTCCGCCAGGAGCGCATATTTCCTGTCCTTGACGGCAACCACCAGGAGGGCGTCGTTGGCACCCAGCTGCTTGGTGGTGGCCACCTCGGTGCCCCAAACCTCGCCGCTGAGGCCATCAAAGGAATCCACGTACACAACAAAGAACGTCAGCCCGTGGTCCTGGGCCAGCTTGTCAATGGCGGACTGAACCTTTGTTTTGTCATTGCCCAGCACCTTGGCGTTGTCAACCACGAACGTGCCCGGGGGAATGGTGACAGGGGGTTCAGCCTGGGCAATCCCGGCAGGAACCAGCAGGAAAGCCGCCAAAGCCAATGCTGTTAGAAATGGAGAAAATACCTTCAACCGTGAAAACATCGCTCACCTTTTGACGTAGGGCCATGACGTGGTTCGGCCTTAATACTTCACACGATACTATGGGGCCGTTTCGCCGCGCGTCCATGGACTTTCGCTCAACGGAAAACTCAGCGGGTGCCGGTGCTGGGCCATAATGGAAGCAGACGAACCTTCACAGCTACCTTCCAGCGAACGTTCGTCAAGGCACCAGCCACGGGCGGCATGATGAAACTCAAGCAAGGAATTAGTCACATGAGATGTCAACGAAGGGACAGCTGATGAACGAGAACAACGGCGAGAACAGCAGCCACAATCACGGCCAGCACGAGGACTCGCCCCTGGATTCACAGCAGTTTCCAGCCCCGGCCGGGCCGCAGGAAGCCACCAGCGGGCAGAGCGAAACACCTCAGCCCGATTCCGTAGCAGGTCAGGCCCCGTCCGCTGACAATCAGGACACGCCGCCGGTGCAGGCGGCCACTGCCGCCGACGGCCACGCCACCTACAGTGCGCCCTCAACGGGAGCACACGCTGCAACGCCGCCAACATTCCCCACAGCGCCGGCCCCCTATGGTGCGCCGTCCGCGGACGTCCGGGGCAGCGCTCAGGGTTCGGAAAATCCCACGGAGCGCATTCCTGCACCCTTGGGCAGTCCGAGCGTGCCCAGCCCCAGCACACCCAACGCCACCGAACCCATCCCCACGAACTTTGCCGCAGCCGGAACCGGCACCCCCGATCAGGGTTACACCGGCTACGGTGCGGGGCACGCGGGACCGGGGTACCCGGCGTCGAACGCGTACCCCCACACCCTGGCGCCGGCAGTCACCGCGCCCCCCAAGGAGCGCAAGAAGGTGGGCATGGGGCTGTTTGCCTCCAGCGTCCTGGCCGCAGCATTGGTGGGCGGCCTGGTGGCGGGGGGCACCATGTTCCTGGTGGACCAGAGCGGGAACAGCACGGTTGCCGGATCCAACCAGCAGAGCGCCCCGCTGGTCATCAACAACCCCAACTCGGTTAACGAGGTCAGCGCCGCAGCAGCCAAGGCCATGCCGTCGGTGGTCACCATTTCCGCCACGAGCGGTACGTCCGGCGGAACGGGTTCGGGCATCATTTTGAACTCGGACGGGTACATTCTCACGAACACCCACGTGGTGACCCTTGACGGTGCCGCAGCCCATGCCGCCATTGAGGTTCAGACCAGCGACAACAAGGTTTACAAGGGCACCATTGTGGGCACCGACCCGCTCTCCGATCTGGCTGTCATCAAAATCGACGCCCCCAACCTGGTCCCGGCCGCCTTGGGCGATTCCAGCAAGATCAATGTTGGCGACACCGTGATTGCCATTGGTTCCCCACTGGGCCTGAACGGCACTGTCACGGACGGCATCGTTTCCACCCTCAACAGGACCATCCAGGTGGCCTCCTCCGCGGTTCCGGAAACGCCCAGTGACTCCTCCGAAGACCCGTCCGACGGCGGCAACGGCTTCCGTTTCTCCCCTCCGGGCGGCGAACAGAACAACACCGCGGCGCAGGGCACCGTGAACCTGAACGTCATCCAGACCGATGCCGCCATCAACCCTGGCAACTCCGGCGGCGCCCTGGTCAACTCGTCGGGCCAGGTCATTGGCGTCAACGTGGCCATCGCCTCAACGGGTAGTTCCTCCAGCGCCAGCAGCCAGAGCGGGAACATCGGGGTGGGCTTCTCCATCCCGATCGACCACGCCAAGCGGGTGGCCGAGGAGATCATCAAGACAGGTAAGGCCTCGCACGGCCAGCTGGGCGTCTCCGTGGCAGGTACCTCCTCGACGGGCAGCAACAGCTCCTTCTCCACAGGTGCCACGGTGGCGTCGGTGACGGCCGGCAGTGCAGCAGCCAAGGCAGGAATCCAAAAGGGCGATGTCATCACCAAACTGGGGGAGCGCACCATCAGCGACCCCGCGGACCTGACGGCCGCAGTGCGTGAGCAGGCAGGCGGCGCCACGGTGAAGGTTGACTTCACCCGTGGCGGCAAGGCCCAGTCGGTGGATGTCACCCTGGACACCATGACAGCCAGCTAAGCTGCACTTGCTATGCCAAAGTCCCCCTCGTGGGCGGCCCAGAACCACGGCCGCCTAGGAGGGGGACTTTTTCCTTTCCTGCTCTGAACTTGTGTGTTGAACTCACGGTGAGTCCAGCGCATAGTTGACGTTTTTGCGGTGCAGTGTTCGCCACGAGTAAAGAACCGACCCAAGAAATTCCGGCTCCGGGCTGGCACGAACTATGCTGTGGGAGTAGGCCAAGGGCGAACCGGCGGCACTCGCCCCAGCAGGGGCAAGGGTGGCGCCCAACCATCCGTCCATGACACAAAGGACAGCAGTGGAAAACTCAGCACTGAACATTGTGGTACTGGTGAAATATGTGCCAGACGCGCAATTTGACCGCCATCTCACCGGCGACACCCACACCATTAACCGCAACGAGAGCATCCTCTCCGAACTGGACGAGTACGCCCTGGAAGCTGCTCTGGCATTGACTGATGCCCGCGGCGGTGCCAAAGGCGGCAACGTTGTCACGGCGCTGACGCTGGGCCCGGCCTCGGCCGCGGCGGCCGTGAAAAAGTCGCTGCAAATCGGCGCCACCCAGGGCCTGCACGTCAGTGACGAGGCGCTGTCAGGTTCCGACGCCTCAGCAACCTCCCTGGCGTTGGCGGCAGCCATCAACAGTCTTGGCCCGGTGGATTTGGTCATCACGGGCATGGCCTCCACCGACGGTGAAACCTCCATTGTTCCGGCCCAGCTTGCAGCCCGCCTGGGCCTTGCACAGCTGACCTTCGCCTCGGCACTGGAGGTTGACGGCAACACCGTCACCGCCCGCCGGGACGGCGATGACTTCTCCGAGGAAATCCAGGCTACGCTGCCGGCCCTGGTGTCCGTTACGGACCAGGCCAACGAGCCCCGCTACCCGAACTTCAAGGGCATCATTGCTGCGAAGAAGAAGAAGGTGACAACGGTGTCCCTGGCGGATCTGGGTTTGGCTCCCTCCGCCGTGGGGCATGCCGGTTCGCTGACGCAGGTGACTGCTGCAGCCGAGCGCCCCGCGCGCACAGCCGGCACCATCATCACCGATTCGGGCGATGCCGGCATCCAATTAGTTGACTTCCTGGCCGCGCAGAAACTGATCTAAGGACCTTTTCATGACTGCAATTGTTGTTTATATTGATCAGCTCGACGCCCCCGGCAAACTCTCCAACACCGTGCACCAGCTGCTCACCTTGGCCCGTGGCGCAGGCGAGCCCGTGGCCGTTGTTGCTGGCCCGGTGAGCGCTGAGGTCCTGGCCGAACTGGGTGCCTATGGTGTGAGCCGTGTGCTGCACTCCGAGCAGGCCGAGCTGGGTGCCTACCTGGTGGCGCCCCAGGCCGATCTTGTGGCCCAGGCGGCGGCGGCCGTTTCGGCCAGCGCCGTGCTGGTGGACAACAGTGCCGCCGGCAAGGAAATCGCTGCCCGTGCCGGTGTGGCCCTGAATGCCGGTGTCATCACCGATGCCGTAACCGTGACGTACGACGGCGGCGCCCTCGTCGCGCACAAATCGGTCCTTGCGGGGTCCTACACTGTTGAGGCACGGGCCACCTCGGCCGTTGCCGTCATCAGCGTCAAGGCCCACAGCGTGGAGGCCTCCCTGGCAGCGGCGCCCAGCGTCCCCGCCGTCGAGCCTGTAGACGTGGCCTTTGCACCCGCAAGCCTGGCAGCCCGCGTTGTTTCACGTACTCCGCGTGCAGCATCCGGCCGGCCGGACCTGGAGGACGCACGCATCGTGGTTGCTGGCGGCCGCGGCGTTGACGGCGACTTCACACCCGTTGAGGAGCTTGCCGACGTTCTGGGCGCAGCCGTTGGCGCATCGCGTGCGGCAACCGATGCCGGTTGGATCTCGCACGCGTCGCAGGTGGGTCAGACGGGCAAGAAGGTTTCCCCGCAGCTGTACATCTCGGTGGGCATATCAGGTGCCATCCAGCAGAAGGCCGGCATGCAGACCTCAAAGCTCATTGTGGCTGTGAACAAGGATGCGGAGTCGCCCATCTTTGAGATTGCCGACTTTGGCATTGTGGGAGACCTGTTCAAGGTGCTGCCGCAGGCCGTGGAAGAGATCAAGAAGCGCCGGGGCTAGTCCCCGCCATCCCCTGCAATTCAAAAATGCCGCCGTTCCCGCATTCTGCCGCCGTTACAACGGCGGCAGAATGCGGGAACGGCGGCATTTTTACCTGGAGAGGCTCGGATCCATCGGTTAGCGCGGGACGGAGGCCGTGGCGATCAGCGCGTCGGAGTTCATCTCAATGCGCGGGCCCACCGACTGGATGAAGTCGCGGCGAACCCTGGCAATGGCCTCGGGGTCACGGGGGAGCAGGGTGCGCCAGCCGCTGCCCATGACCAAATTCCAGGCCATGGCGTCATCAACCGTCAGCGTCAGCGGATGCGTGGTGACGGAGACATCTTCCAGGCCGCGTTCGCCCAACCACGCAGCCAGTGATTTCACCGAGGCCACCCGAGCCATATTCACGTTGGCTTCGGGAACCACCCCCGCCAGGCGGGGCCGCTCCTTGATGGCCGCCTCAAGGATGCGTCCGGCGAAGGGCTCCAGGGCGCCCTCAACCCAGGTGCTGGTCACGAGCCTGCCGCCGGGGCGGAGCATGGAGGCAAGATGCTCAATGCCGGCTTCCATGTCGGCAAAGAAGAACATGCTGTAGGAACACAGGACCGCGTCAAAGGTGCGGTGCCCGCGCCAGGCGGTTACGTCGGCCTCCGTCAGCGTGGTGTTGAGGATGCCGCGCTCGGCCAGATTTGCTGCAGCCATGCGCAAAAGTCCTGTGGAAAGATCCACACCATCAACGGTCCCGTTGGGTCCCACGGCTAAGGCAGCCGGGATGGTGGCGGCACCGGTGCCGCAGCACGCATCCAATACTTTTTCCCCTGGTTTCAACACGGCGGCTGCCACCACGTCGCGGCCCATAGGGTCCCAGAGCTTGTCCGACCACGCCTCGAATTGCAGCGCTCCGTCAGTAAACGCCAAGCCAGGATCGCGAGCGGACATGCATACCTCCAGTTGATGAAATGAGTCAGCCAAGAATCTGGCGGTGAGACTTAGGCCTGGATTTGTGCCCCGGCGAAATCATTCTGGCGCCACGCCTCGAAGATGGCAATCGAGGCGGCGTTGGCCAGGTTCAAGGACCGAAGCGACGGCATCATGGGCAAGCGCACCCGCGAGGTCACGTGGGTATCGTGTTTGACGTCCTCGGGCAGTCCGTCGGATTCGCGGCCGAACAGCAGCACGTCCCCGGGCTGGTAGGCGACGTCCGTGTAGTTCACTTCGCCATCTGAGGTGAAAGCGTAGACCCGCTCCGGGGCCAGGACCTGCCACGCAGCATCCAAGGTTTTGTGGACCGTCACCACTGCCAGGTCATGGTAATCCAGACCGGCCCGACGCAACTTCGCGTCGGAGAAGTCGAAACCCAGGGGTTCAACAAGGTGCAGTTCGGCGCCGGTTATGGCGGCCAATCGGATGGCATTGCCAGTATTGCCGGGGATTTCTGGCGTCAGGAAGAGGATGCGAAACACGCTTTTCATCCTACAGCTTGTTGGGTTGCCCAGACGCGCCTGCGGCTGTGCCTGGGCAGGGCCGGGCCCACGCGCCCGAGGGCCCCGCTGTCTGGGCCCACAGCTCCGAGGGGCCCCAAGTGCAGACGCGCCAGCGGCTGTGCTTGGGGAGGAGCTGGGGATTAGTACATGCCGCCCAGCAGCCGGGCCAAGACTTGCAGGTCAACCACATTGGGGTTCGGCCCGGAGGCCAGGAACTGCTTCACTTCACGGACAAAGCGTGCCGCGTTGGCCACGTTGAGGATGTTTGAGCCGTCGGGTTCGGTGCTGCGGGCGTAGTCAATGACCGGTTCAAACAGGTTGCCCGTGCTGCTGTGCACACACACCCAGGCGGTGACGTTGCATTCCGGGAAGAGTTCCTGAAATTGGCGGGTTGCAGGAATCAGCTGCGGCGGTGCCGCCACCTTGTTCCCATGGACCAGTGCCCCGCCGTCCCAACGGAAAGCGCCGTCGGGCACCAGCATGGAACCCACAATGGCAATCCTGTAGCCGGAGATCAGCACATGGTCCAGGTAGCCGTTGCTGAACGGCGCATTGAGACCGTTGATGAGGCGCGCTGCGGGAATGCTTGGCATGACCTGCTGCATGATCAGTTGCGCCGTGCGTGCCTCGCGGGCCAGCCGTGAAGCAGCGCCAAAAACGCCGCGCTTTCGGGGCGCACCGTGAACGGGCTGCGCCGCCGTGCTGCGGGGCAGCACGGGCTTTTCACCGTCGCTGAGGCTTTCAAAGCCGGGCACATACATGGCCGGGTCGCTGGCCGTCCGGCGTTCGGCCGGTTTGCGCCGCGTGTGGAAGCCCGGAGTTCCGCCGTCGGACGTGGAGGGGCGGGCAGAGGATCCGCCGGGGTAGGAGGCTCCGGTGCCCCTGCGCCCGGGGGTGCCCTGGCTTGCATAGGATTTGTCGTATGTTTGGCGCCGCGCCGGATCCACCAGGACCTCGTAGGCTTCGGTGACTTGGCGGAACAACGCCGGATCTCCGCCCCTGTCCGGGTGGGAGATCCTGGCAGCCTTGCGGTAGGCGATCTTGACGTCGCGTTCGGTGGCCGTGGGCGCAAGTCCCAGGACTTGATAGTGGGTGAGGAATTTCGCGCTCACTTCTGGCCTTTCCCTTGCCTGGCTGTGCCGAAAGATCAGTCTATCCGCCAGCGAAGGAGACAATTCAGTGCAGGGGCGCGTGCACTGTCATAATGGCTCTTGCCATGAAGACTTCCTCCACGCCCGCGCAGTCGAGCGCCCCCGCAGCCCTGGCCATCGCCGTGGCCATCAATCCGCGCGCTGCCTTTGGTGGCAGGGGCCCGAACACCTCAGGCAAGGCGGGGGACATGGTGGTGGCGCGCCTGCGCCGCGCCGGCCATCAGGTGGCGGTGTTGCGCCGCCGCGACTACCAAGCGTTGCAGGAAGCCGTCGACGCCGAGTTTGCCGCAGGTGCCCAGGCCCTGGTGGTGGTGGGTGGCGACGGCATGGTCCACCTCGGCGTGAACGCGCTGGCCGGCACGGAAATACCCTTGGGCATTGTCCCGGCGGGGACCGGCAACGACGCCGCCCGCGCCTTGGGGTTGGACCCCAAGGATCCGGGAGCCGCCGTCGACCGTTTCCTGAAAGCCTGCCAGGGCGCTCCCCGCACGGTGGACCTGGGCCGGATCGAGCGCGCCGGGCAGGGGCCGGTCTGGTTCATGTGCGCCCTCTCGGCGGGCTTTGACGCCCTGGTCAACGAGCGCGCCAATGGCTGGCGGTGGCCGCGCGGGCCCATGCGCTACAACCTGGCGATCCTGCGCGAGCTGGCCACCTTGCAGCCGCTGCAGTACTCATTGGTGGTGGACGGTGTGGCCCGCGAACAAAAGGCCGTGCTGATCTCCGTGTCCAACGGCATCTCCATTGGCGGGGGCATGAAGATCACCCCTGATGCCAAGTACGACGACGGCCTGCTGGATTTGTTTGTGGTGGCACCTGTGTCGCGGCTGACGTTCCTGCGCATTTATCCTCTAGTTTTCTCCGGCCGGCACACCTCCCACCCCATGGTGAGCATTGAGCGGGTCAAAGAGGTCAGCATGGAATCTGCCGGACTCGTGGCCTATGCCGACGGCGAGCGAATGGGGCCGCTGCCGGCAACCATCAAGGTGGACGCCGGTGCCCTGCGGGTGTGGGTGTAGCCCGGTCCCGGCCGGCTCATCGGTACAGTTGAAGGTGTGAATCGAAGGAGCAGCAAGGTGAAACAGGTGACGACTGCCGTGGGGGTGGCTGCTATGGCTGTCGCGGTGTTGACCGGCTGCACCATCACAGTGCCCTCGCCAACTCCTCCCACGGTCGCCCAAAGCACCGCCCCGCCCAGCTTTGCCCCGCCCACCGTTGTTGCCGGACACGACGCCGCAGCCGTGGCGGCGGCGCCCATGACCTTTGCGGCCGGCAACTCACTCCGGGAGAACATCCCCGTTGACTTCAGCGACATCCTGGGCCAGCCGCAGGACGATGTGGAAATGCCGGGCCCGCCGCACTGGAAGCTGCTGAAGAAGAACATGGCGGGGCAGACGCAGTACAGCAACGCCGCCGGGTGCCAGACAGCTTATTGGGTGGCTCGCAATCAGGGGCCGCTCATCACCATGGGCGATGACAAAAGCTCCACGCTTGAGCTGATGCAGTACTTGATTCCCTCGGTGCTGCCCACGGCTCTGACGGAAACCACGCTCCCGTGGGTTGCCGAAGCAGGCAGCAAGGGACCCGGCATCACGTTCCTGCGCCACAACACCAAGGCAGCCAAGGGCGTCATGGCCAGCACCGTGTGGGCGCGCATGCTGGGCACGGCCGACACTGCCCTCACAGTGACATTGGCCTGCCCCAGCGATGCGCTGCTGGCGTCCACCACACCGGAACTTATGGCGAAGTTGTCGGTGGCTCCGCCGCTGAACTAGCGGCCGCGGGTGTAGCGCAGGAACAGCATGGAATCTGCCTTCAGGATGCTGTCCAGGGTCATTGTGCGCGGAAGATGACCGCCGATTCCGTGGGCAATGCGCCCCGCGGGGCCACCCACCAGCAGCGGCGACACCGTTACGCGCAGCTCATCCACCATGTCCGCGGCGGCAAAGGTGCCCAGCAGCGTTGGCCCGCCCTCGGAGTGGATCCGGTGGAGGCCGCGCGCACCCAGCTCAGCTCTCAAGAGCTCAACATCCAAGGAATCCTTGCCCACGCTGACCACCTCTGCCACGCGGGCAAGCGCCCGGCGCGGAGCTGCGGGGGCGGACTCCAAGGTTAGGACCAATGGCCTGACGGGGGCATCGGTAAAGACCTCCATGCCCGGATCCAGGTTCAGGGTGCCGGAGACGATGGCCAGCGGCGGGTGCGCCGGGAGTCCGTGGCTGCTGCGCCATTGCTGGGCCGCGGGGCTGAGCAATTCCCCGCCGTAGCCCTCAGCCCGGATGGTTTGGGCACCCACCAGGATCACGTGCGCGTTTTGGCGCAGCTGTGTGAAAATGCGCTGGTCCATGGCGTTGCCCAGCTGCCCCGAGAGCCCGTCCACCGTGGCTGCCCCGTCAATGCTGGAGACGAAATTAAAGCTAACCCACGGCGTGGCAGCGGAGACGCCGTTGGCCGGCGCAAGCAGCTCGGCCTCCAGTTCGGCGTCGGAGAGCACTGCAGCATTCGGGAAGATCCGCTCAATCATGGTGTTCTCCTCGTGGGACAAGACTGCTCAGGCGCTTGCGGGCTGGCCGGGGTGGGCCGGCACATTGACCTCGCCCATGTTATGCAAGAGGTAGGCAGGTTTCCGCCACCCCAGCACTGCCTCGGTCATGCGGATGGCCGAGTTGGCGGCGGCCACATTGTGCATGCGCAGGATCCGGGCGCCACCAAGAATGCAGATGACCCCCGTGGCCAGGGAACCTTCCAGCCGTTCGTTCTTGCTTTGGTCAAGGGTCTCACCAATGAAATCCTTGTTGGACACCGCAGCCAGTGCCGGGAAGCCCAAGGCAGCGATTTCGTTGAAGCGCCTAGTGATTTCGAGGGTGTGCAGGGTGTTCTTGTTGAGGTCGTGCCCGGGGTCGATGATGATCTTCTCGGCCGGGACACCCAGGGAGATGGCCAGCTCCACCTTCTCCGCCAGGAACGCGGCAACCTCGGCCACCACGTCGTCATAGTGCGGGCGGGGGTAAATGGTGCGCGGTTTAGCCAGTGAATGCGTGATCACCAGGTGGGCCCCGGACTCGGCCACCACGGAAGCGATCTCCGGGTTGGCCAGGCCAGTGGTGTCGTTGATGACAGTGGCCCCTGCCTCAATGCTGCGCGCGGCCACCTCGGGCAGGAACGTGTCCACGGAGATGATGACGTCGCCGGTGGCGGCAACCGCTGCAATCACCGGCACCACGCGGTCGCCTTCCTCCTGCGCACTCAGCGGCGGGCCCGGCGCAAAAGGCACGCCGCCAATGTCCACCCAGTCGGCACCCTGCGCCACGGCTGCCAATGAAGCGGCCACCGCAGCATCCAGGGCAAAGGTGGCTCCGCCGTCGTAAAACGAATCAGGGGTGCGGTTGATGATGGCCATGAGCGCCACCTGCCGGCTGAAATCCAGCGTGCGCGTGCCAAAGTGGTGAACCGGGTGCAGGAGCTGAGGCGTGTAAAACGGGGCAGCTGTGGTCCGGTCCGAAGTCATCATACTCATCATCAAATATCCTCCAGCGGGGTTTGCGTGTCAGCCAAGGCCCGCGTGTCGACAATGCGACGTGAGGCTATCAACGCCTTGATGGTGTCCTGGACATCCCACACGTTGACGTTCATGCCCGCCACCACACGCCCGTCGAGGATCCAAAAGGCAATGAACTCGCGCTTTTCCAGGCTTCCACGGACCACCAGTTCGGCATCCTTGGTGAGTGCGCCGAAGCCGGAGTACTCCATGCCCAGATCAAATTGGTCGGTGTAAAAGTACGGGATGTCATCCAGCACGGCCTGCTGACCCAGCATGGACTTCGCCGCCACCTTCCCGCTGGCAATGGCATTGGCCCAGTGCTCGGAGCGGGCGTAGGCGCCAGTGAACGGGTGCAGGGAATTGGCCACATCCCCGGCCGCGAAAACGTCGGGATGGGAGGTCTGAAGGGAAGCGGAGACCTCGATGCCGTTGTTGATGGTGAGCCCGGCGGCTTGGGCCAGCGCAAGGGTGGGCACCACGCCCACGGCAACAATCACCACATCCGCCGGCAGGGTGACACCCGTGGTGGTCAGGACCGAGCTGACATGGCCGTCGGTGCCCCGAATCTCCGCGGCGCTGGCGGGCAGCACAAACTGCACGCCGGCTTCCTTGTGCCGGTTGGTGAAGACTGCCCCGAGCTCCGCGCCAATGGCCACCGTCAGCGGTACGTCCTCCAGACCCAGCAAGGCCACCCGATTGCCCAGCTCTGTGGCCGTCGCGGCAATCTCCATGCCGATCCAACCTGAGCCGATCATGACCACATTCTTGCCGCCGCCCGTGAACAAGTCCTTCATGGCCAGGCTGTCAGCCTTGGTACGGAAGGTGTGCACGCCCTGAAGGTCGACGCCGGGAAAGGGGATATGGCGCGGATCGGCACCTGTGGCGATGAGCGCCTTGGCATACGCCAGTGTGGTGCCATCACTGAGGGTCACCGTGTGGGCCTGGGGGTCCAGCGCCGTTGCGGTGGTGCCGGTGAGCAGCGTGACGTGGTTGTCCGGGTACCAGCTGGCGGGCAGGGGGAGCAAGGCGTCTTCGCCCTCCTTGCCGGCCAAAAATCCCTTGGATAGCGGGGGCCGCTGATAGGGAACCTCCGGCTCCGCCGCCACGATGGTGATGGCGCCGGCGTAGCCTTCCTTGCGCAGGGTTTCCGCTGCCGTGGCCCCGGCCAAACCGCCGCCGATGATGACCATTCCGGGGGTGCCTTCAGATGCTGTGCTGTTTGACTCACTCATGATCGAAACTCTTTCCAAGGGAAATCAATTCAATGGTTCGGGAACTGCTCCCGCAGTGGTCCGGCGTCGGCCAACAGGCCAGTGAAAACGGAGGTGCGGGTCATGGTTCCGGCTGTATGCACGCCGCGCAACGACATGCACAGGTGCTCTGCCTCCATGACAACACCAACACCCCGCGGTGCCAGTGTGTCCTCAAGCCAGTTGGCCACCTGCTGGGTGAGCCGCTCCTGAACCTGGAGGTCGCGCGAGAAAAGCTCCACGCCGCGAGCCAACTTGGACAGCCCAAAGAGCTGGTCCCCGGGCAGGTAGCCCACATGGGCCACACCGCGGAAGGGCAGCAGGTGGTGCTGGCACAGTGAATGGAACGGAATGTCCTTGACCAGCACCAGGCCCTGATAGCCGTCGTCGTTGGGGAAGGTGGTCCACGACGTCTCGCGAGGGGTCAGCATTTCAGCATAGGCGGCAGCCACCCGCCGCGGAGTGTCCAGCAAATGCGGGTCAGTTTCATCGCGGCCCAGCGCTTGCAGGAACTCGGCAATGGCTGCCTGCGCCCGTGGCAGGTCCAGGGCGGACCCGGGTGCCTGAGGTTCGGGATCCTCAAAGGTGAGGATGTCGGGAAGAGATGCGCTGGAGATGGACATTTCCAACCCTTTCTAAAGCTTGTATTATCGACTTTAGAAGCGCAGACTCGAGGCGTCAAGTAGTTTCGAAACAATCCATAACCTGCCAACTTGTGGGAAGTCAGCCAGCGATGAATCAACCCGTGCGGAACCAGCCAACGCCGCTGGACCTCAATGCCGATCAGAGCCTGCGAGCCGTTGCCGCGCTCGGGGACCCCGTGCGGAAGCGGTTGTTTGAGCTGGTGCGCGATTCCGCCCAGGCCCTCAGCCGCGATGATTGCGCAGCCCGTCTTGAACTTCCCAAGAGCACCGTCAGGGCCCACCTGGACCGGCTGGTTGCGGAAAAGCTGCTCGTGGTGCAGTTCCGGAAGGTGGGCGTAAGGACCGGCCCCGGCTCCGGCCGCCCCACCAAGTTGTACATGGCAGCCTGCCGTGAGGTCAGCGCATCAGTCCCGCCGCGGCACTACGACCTCGCCGCTGGCCTCCTGGCGTCAGCGGTGCAGCGTTCCATTGACGGTGCGGTGGGCATCCAACAGGCCCTGGCCGAGGTTGCCCATGACGAAGGCAGGCGTCTGGGGGAGCAGGCCGGGACCATCCACGAGATGCTGTCCAGAACAGGCTATGACCCCCAGCCCGACGGCGAGGGTGGCACCGTCATGGCCAACTGTCCCTTCCATCGGCTGTCATTGGAGCATACGGGCGTGGTGTGTTCACTCAACGGAGCGCTGCTGGGTGGCGCCTTGGCCGGCTGCGGGGACACCGCCCACGCCCTGGAGCCAGACTCCGATGTGTCCCACTGCTGCGCCCGCCTGGTTCGCAAACAGTAGTCTGTTCTGAAGCGCGACGGCGTGTTCCCGGCCGCCACTGCCAGCCCGCCCCGGCCACCGCCCGTGCGCTAGGCTGCGGTTCATGGAACATGCCAGTGGAATCGAAGGCCAGTGGATAGCAGATGCGCTGGAGCGCAATCTCACCAAGGAGCGTTGGAAGCAGTGCTTCGGCACTGTGGCCGCAACGGTCCCTGACACTTTTGCGGCGTATGCGCGCATCTTCCACCGAATGGACGGTGGCAACGAGCCGGAACGGCGCTGGATGGATGTAGCCAAGGCCAAGGGCACACGCCTGCACCCGGAAGCCCAGTTTCACCGGCTGGCAAAAACGGAGCTCTACCAGAACGCCCTCATTGACGGAGCAAACGGCGTGGAATACTGGCGCCCCAATACGGGAGAAATGGACCAAAAGCAGTTGGTGGCGCTCGCGGACGTGCTGGGCGCGCACACAGCCGCGCAGCAAGACATCTTTCAGGCCGTCTGGGTGGGGTGGGGCGGTTTCGAGCCCGGGACCAACGGCATTCCCGCAGGGCCCGGCACCCAACTGACGGTGGCCAACGGCCTGCGCGCCTACTGGGTCTTCTGCGGCGCCATCGAAGAACTGTCCCGCCCTCCCTGGTTCGACGAGAACTTCGGCCGCACCATGCAAAGTCCCAACTTGGCGTGGCCCCGGGACAGGTCATGGTGCCTGGCCACCGAGATCGACTTTGATTCCACTGTGGTGGGTGGAAGCGTGGAACTCATTGCCGCCGTCGTCCAGGCCCTGGAGCTGGAAGCCGTTGAGGTGACCCCTTCCACCAATCTGAGCTCGGAAGGGGACACCGTCAACGTGTAGTTCTGCCACGTCCGGCGGCCACCGGGTAAGGGGGGCCGCCGGCAAGGCAGGAGGTGGGAGGGGTTAGAGGACTGCCTGGAGGGCGTCCACAATCCCTTCGCCGTAGTAGCTGTTGTTGCGCACCATGCCGGTGCACGTGGCGCCGGTTGGCGTGGCGGATGGCATGCACACGTGGTCCTCGGCCTGCTTGCGCAATTCGGAAATCAACTGCTTGGGCTGCCACCCGGGATGCGCGGACTTCATCAGGGCCAGCACGCCGGCAACCTGTGGGGATGCCATGGAGGTACCGCTGAGCAGGCCGTACTTGTTGTTCGGAAGGGTGGACAGGATGCGGGATCCCGGTGCTGCAACGTCAATGACGTTCAGTCCCCGGTTGGAGAAGGAAGACAACTTGCCAGCCTGATCGGTGGAGGACACTGTCACCACACCCTCCAGTTCCGTGGGGATGTCCTTGCAACCGTTGTTGATCTTGCGGTCAATGACTGTTCCGTCGTTCGGGCTGTCGGCGTCGGTCGTCTTGTTCGCCAAGTCGTAGGAAGCATTGCCCGCGGCTGCCGCGTGCACCACGCCCTTCTTGGTAGACCACGTCACTGCGCGCTCAACGGCCGTGCGGACAGCCAACTGGTCGGGCTGGTCGGCGCACCAGAATTCCACCGGATCAATGAAGTAGCTGTTGTTGGTGACGTCCATGCCCTTCATGCCGGCCCACATGAATCCGCAAATGGCGTATTCGGGGTAGATGAACCCGTCGTCACTGACCACCTTGACGGACGCCATGCGAACGTTGGGTGCCACGCCCACAATGCCGACACCGTTGCGGGCAGCGCCGATGATGCCCGCCACATGCGTGCCATGGGATGACGTGGTGGCGAACCAGCCGGTGGGCGAGGTGTCCGGGCGACCGGCATTGGCACAGTTCACGGAGTTGGCCACATCAATGTTTGCTGCCAGGTCGGGGTGGTTCGGATCAATGCCGCTGTCCAGGACACCCACCAGCACCTTGCGCGAACCGTCGGTGATCTGGTGCGCCTGATCCGACTTGATCTGGACGTGGCTCCACTGCTCGGCTTCGCGTGGATCGGCCGCGACGCCCTCGAATGTGGCGTCACCGTACAGCAAATCAGTGGTGGCCAGTTGCTTGCTGCGCTGCTGGGGTGCAGCCTTCCAGGGGGTCGCAATGCCGTCCGGAGTGCCCTCAGCCACCGTGGCGGTGCGCGTTGCACCAACCGATTCAACGGAGGACTTGCCTTGCTTGAGGACGTTGGCGCGGAAGCCGGCACTCTTGGACTGTGCAATAACCACGCCAATTTCCGGCCATTCCTGAACGGCCACGCCCCCGGAGGCAGTGATGGCCTTCACCACGTCCTTGGTCTTGTTGGCATTGGTGGACTTGGCGTTGACCACATAGCTCATGAGTTGGCCGTCTGCTGCAGGAAAGTCAACGGGTGTTGACTGCTGCGCGGGCGGTGCAGCCGTGGCGCTGCCACCAAGGAAAGTGGTTGCAGCCATGGCGACTGCGCATAGGGCGGCCGCCGTTGTGCGGCGGAAGAGTGCTTTCTGCATGGATTTAATCCCCCCGGGATCATTGTGTGATGTGGGACACGCCGATCCTGCCACCTGTTCCGTGGCCTTGACAAGGTTCGACACGGTCAGCGCCGCAGGCTTGGCCAAAAGGCCAATGCTCCGCCCGGTGCGGCTGGGCTGGACCCGGATATGGAAGGTGGCAGTGGTCCTGAGGGTGATGTTCTCAACAGCCCGCGGCGGTGAACCCTCCCATGCCTTAGAATTGTTTGGTGCCCGTGTACCTAGATCACGCGGCGACCACGCCTATATCGGCCCCGGCCCTCGCCGCACTCACCTCCGTTATTACCCGTAGCGGCAATCCGTCCTCACTCCACGGATCGGGCCGCCGTGCCCGCGCCACCGTTGAGGCGGCCCGCGAAACCGTTGCCACCGCTGCCGGTGCCCACCCCACCGAAGTCATTTTCACTTCCGGCGGCACCGAGGCAGACAATCTCGCCGTCAAGGGCCTGTTTTGGGCCCGCCACGACGCCGAACCGGCCCGCACCCGCATCCTGGTTTCCAGTGTCGAGCATGCTGCGGTGCAGGACACCGTCGAGTGGTTGGAAAAGCACGAGGGCGCCGAAGCTGTCTGGCTGCCCGTTGATGAGCATGGCACGGTGAGCCTTGTTGCGCTGGCCCAGGAACTGGCCGACGGCGGAGCCGACTCTGTTGCGCTGGTCACCTGCATGTGGGCGAACAATGAGGTGGGTACCGTGCAGCCCATCGCCGAGATCGTGGCCCTAGCCGCCCAGCACGGGATTCCCGTGCACTCGGACGCCGTTCAGGCCTTTGGTTCCATTCCCGTGAACTTCAAGGAATCCGGGCTTGCGGCCATGTCCATCAGTGCCCACAAGATTGGCGGCAGCGTGGGTGTTGGTGCGCTCCTGCTGGGCCGAGCCGTGAAACTGACACCCGTGCAGCACGGTGGCGGCCAGGAACGCACAGTCCGCTCCGGAACCCTTGACACCGCCGGACTGGCAGCCTTTGCCGCAGCCGCGCAGGACGTCACCCAAAATCTTGCCGCCGAAAGTGCCCGGATCGCAGCCCTGCGCGATGCGATCATTGCCGCCGTCCGCCACGCCGTCCCCGAGGCTGTTTTGCGCGGCGTGGATCCCGCGGGCAACCCGGCCAAACGGCTGCCCGGCAACGCCCATTTCACCTTCCCCGGCTGCGAGGGCGATTCCCTCCTGTTCCTGCTGGACATGGCAGGGGTTGAATCCTCCACAGGTTCTGCCTGCACCGCCGGCGTGCCCCGCCCCTCCCACGTGCTGCTGGCCATGGGCCTGGATGAGGACACGGCACGTGGTGCACAACGCTTTAGTTTGGGGCATACTTCCACCCCTGCGGACGTTGAAGCCTTTGTGGCCGCGTTGCCGCAAGCACACGCACGCGCAAAAACAGCTGGCATGTCGTCGCATGTTTCAAGCATTCAAACCGCCAGCACACAGTAGTTTCGGTCCGGGACAGCTCAAAGCCTGCGCTTTGTAGGTGCCCCGCCCGCTTCGCGGGCGCCCGAAGCCGCTCCCGGGCACCTACAAAGCTTCGGCTTTGAACCGGCCGGCGTCGTCTGTCGCGGTTGGCCGGACGAATTGATTTTTTGTTTCAACTGAAAGGTACGTAATGCGAGTATTGGCCGCCATGAGTGGTGGAGTTGACTCCGCCGTCGCAGCAGCACGCGCAGTGGATGCCGGGCACGACGTCGTCGGCGTCCACCTGGCGCTTTCCCGCATGCCCGGAACCTTGCGCACGGGCAGCCGCGGTTGCTGCACGGTGGAGGATTCCAACGATGCGTGGCGGGCCTGCGACAAGCTGGGCATTCCGTACTACGTCTGGGACTTCTCCGAACGGTTCAAGGAGGACGTGGTCCAGGACTTCATCGATGAATACGCCGCCGGCCGCACCCCCAACCCGTGCATGCGCTGCAACGAGCGCATCAAGTTCGCGGCATTGCTGGAGAAGGCCATCGCCCTGGGCTTTGACGCCGTCTGCACGGGCCACTACGCCAAGGTCATCACCGACGCCGACGGCAACCCGGAGCTGCACCGCGCCGCCGACTGGGCCAAGGACCAAAGCTACGTGCTGGGCGTGCTGACCCACGAGCAGCTCAAGCACTCCATGTTCCCCCTCGCCGACACCCCGTCCAAGGCCGAGGTGCGCGCCGAGGCGGAGGCTCGCGGCCTGTCAGTGGCGAAGAAGCCGGACAGCCATGACATCTGCTTCATCTCTGACGGCGACACCGCCGGCTGGTTGGCCGAGAAAATTGAAATGACCGACGGCGACATCGTCGATGAGACCGGCAGCAAGGTGGGCGGTCACACCGGCGCCAATCAGTTCACCGTTGGCCAGCGCCGCGGCCTGAAGCTTGGCACGCCGGCCGCGGACGGCAAGCCGCGCTTTGTGCTGGAAATCCGGCCCAAGGAGAACAAGGTCGTGGTTGGCCCGCACGCACTGCTGGCCATCGACGAGCTCAAGGGCATCAAGGTTTCCTGGGCCGGGCTGCCCATCGCCGAGGTTGCCACGGGCGCCGAATTCGATTGTTACGCCCAGGTCCGTGCCCACGGCGACCCCGTTCCGGCCCGTGCCTTTGTCACTGAAGTTATGGACGACGGCGTCGCCCGCCAAAGCCTGAATGTCACCTTGGAGGAGCCGCTGCGCGGTGTGGCGCCAGGCCAGACAGTGGTCTTGTACCAGGGTTCACGGGTGTTGGGCCAGGCAACCATTGATTCGGCACGGTCCCTGGCGCGGCCCGAAATTCCCTAGCGGCTCCAAAAAAATGCCGCCGTTCGCGCAAAATGCCACAGCTAGACCTGCGGCATTTTGCGCGAACGGCGGCATTTTTGTGCCGTAGCATCGGTGCTGCCAGGTGCCCCCTTGTGGTGCTGGCGTAAACTTCCACTAAAGGTGACTTGGCTCACGGAAGGTTTACATCATGCCCCCGCACACAATTCCCAACCCGCTCCAACATTTGGAGGGCGCACTGAACCAGTGCGCGGAAGTCATTGGCGCCATTTCGGCGAATCAGGCGGAATGGCCAACGCCGTGTGGGGAGTGGACCGTGCAGGACCTGCTGCACCACCTGGTGGTGCATGACCTGCATAAATACACTGTCATGGCCCGTGGCAATAATGTTGACCCGCTGGGCTCCCATGCGACAGTCGGTGCAGACTGGTCCACACGGTTTACGGACGGGGCGGCATTGCTGATGCGAACCTGGCACGCCGCCGACCTGAATGCCCAGGTCGCCCTGCCCGGCGGCGGCGAGGCGCCCCTGCGCAGCCGGATTGGCCTGCAGATCACCGAATTCACTGTCCATGCCTGGGACCTCGTCAAGGCCACGGGCGTGCCCATCATCCTGGACCCGGTCCTAGCGGAGCAATCCCTGGCCTGGGCGCAGCGGATGCTCAAGCCCGAGCACCGCGGGGTTGAACGCGGCATTGGACCCGAGGTGCGAGTTTCCCTGACCGCCGATTCCTACACAAGGCTGGCCGGCTGGTTTGGGCGCAGTGCCCACTTCGCGGCCGGCCCCCGGGTGGATGCACTTCCCTAACCAGCTGTCGCCGCCTTTTTGCCGTGCGGCACTAGAGAGAGGCTGCTGATGGCTGGGAGAATAGGGTGGTTGCGTTCGTTCATCGCGGCGATTGGCGTATCTGTGCTGGCCCTGACCGCGTGCACAGGCACTGGAGGGGCGGGAATAGCCACCCAGTCAGCTCCCTCCGGTAGTCCCGTGTCACTGGGCACCACGGACAAGGTCTCCTTCCTTGACCCCGCGTTTTCTTATGACAGTGGATCGTTTTTGGTCATGAACCAGATATACCCGTTCCTGCTGAACGCGGAGCCCGGCAGTGCGGACCCAAAGCCTGACATTGCCGAATCGGCGTCGTTCACTGCACCCACTGAGTTCACGGTCAAACTCAAGCCGGGGTTGACGTGGGCCAATGGCACCGACCTTGATTCGAAAGATGTGAAATTCACCTTTGACCGCCAGCTGACGATCAACGATGCCAACGGCCCGGCAACCCTGCTGGAGAATCTAGACAGCGTCAGCGCACCCGATGACACCACAGTGGTGTTCAAACTCAAATCGGCCAATGACCAGACGTTCGCCCAGGTGCTGACAAGCCCTGTGGCACCCATCGTCGACGATTCGGTGTTCAGCCCGGACAAGCTCACCCAGGATGCCGGGATCATTGCTGGCAAGTCATTCGCCGGTCAGTTCACCATCGAGTTATACAAACAGAACGAGCTCATTGCGCTCAAGAGGAACCCTGGCTATGAGGGGCTGCTGGGTCCGGCAAAGTCTGCCTCGGTGACAGTGAAGTACTACACCGATTCCAACAGCCTCAAGCTGGACGTGCAGCAGGGCAACGTGGACGTAGCGTGGCGCAGCATGACCCCCACCGACATCGACAGCCTGAAAAGGGATAACAAGGTCCAGGTGGATATGGGCCCCCGTGGAGAATTGCGGTACATAGCATTCAACGTCAACACCATGCCTTTCGGTGCCACATCACCGGCCCCGGATGCCGCCAAGTCCCTGGCTGTCCGGCAGGCTGCCGCTGACCTGATCGACAGGGAAGCCATCGCCACCCAGGTGTACAAGGGCACATACCTGCCCGCGTACTCATGGGTGCCGCAGGGAGTCACCGGAGCCATTGAACCCCTCAAAGTAGCCTACGGTGACGGCAGCGGTGGACCCGACACGGCAAAGGCGAAGAAGACCCTGGTCGAGGCCGGGGTCACCACCCCAGTGACGCTTGATCTGGTGTACAGCCCCGACCACTATGGGCCGTCATCCGCGAATGAATACGCACTTGTTGCGTCGCAGCTGGAAAAAGGTGGCCTGTTCACGGTCAACCTCCAGACCACCGAATGGGTGAGCTACCAGAAGGATCGCCGCCAGAACGCCCACCCGCTGTACCAGTTCGGCCGGTTCCCGGACTACGCCGACGCCAGCAGTTACCTGTCACCGTTTTTTGGCGCCACCAACATCCTGCGGAGCCACTACGAGAACAAGGATATCCAGGCCATGCTCGAGGAGCAGCGCAGCACCACAGGCGCTGCGGCCCGGACCAAGCTGATCGAGGACATCCAAACGGCACTCGCCGAGGATGTGCCAACACTGCCGCTGCTCCAGGGCGCCCAGCTTGCTGTCTCCGGCAAGGACGTCAGGGGCGTCAAGGACACACTCGATGCTTCCTTCAAGTTTCGTCTGGGAATGCTGTCCAAGTAGCACCTACAAGGCTGCTCAAGGCACCAGCAGCCGTCCAAGCCAGGTGTGGCGGGCACGTCCCGTTTCCGCACGTTCCCCCACCGGCAAGCTGCTCGCCACGGACATGCTGGCCACGCGGTGGCGGTGGCAGGTGGATGTGCTGCGTGGACACCGGTTTTGTCCCCCCTGCACACCACCTAAACTGTGTTTATGACCGAACCGATTCACGCCTCTGCGAACCAGTCCGTTGAAGCATTTGATCCCGGCGCCAGTTCCCTGACGGGCGCCGTTGACCCGGCCGTCATGGCCGAGCTGCTGTCCATCCGCTCCAGCATTGACAACTTCGATGCCACCTTGGTGTACCTGCTGGCCGAGCGGTTCAAGGCCACCCAGCGTGTTGGCGTGCTCAAGGCCAAGCACCAGCTTCCCGCGGGGGATCCCAACCGCGAGCTTGCCCAGATTCAGCGGCTGCGCGCCCTAGCCGAGTCGGCCCATTTGGACCCCGCCTTTGCCGAAAAGTTCCTGAACTTCATCATCAGCGAGGTCATTCACCACCACCAGGCCATCTCCGAGAGCCACTCAGCCGTGGCCGCCACGGGAGTGGTCCCCGTGGTCAGCGTTGACGGCCAGAGCTTTGTGGCTGCTCCCGACGATGCTGATGACGTGCCCGACGGCGGCGCCCAGAGCCGGTGAGCCCCTCAGCTGAGCGTTCCGCACCCCCGGCAGCAGAGGTGCGCCATAAACTGCCCGCAGCGGTTACGGCCACGGCCCTGGGCCCCTGGCCTGGAACCGACCCGGTGGAGGCTGCCAAGGTTTCCCTGGGCTTGTTCACCAACCCCCATTTGCCGGTGCTGGTTGATCTTCCCGCCCGGGGTGTTGGCTCGGATCCGGTGGGGAGAACGGCAGCCTTGCTCGTGGAGCTTCCGGTTGACGTCCAGCCCTATGGCTGGCGGTTCGTTGACAGGCCAGGCCAAGACCTGCGCCGGGCCACCTCGGCCCTATCCACGGACATCAACGTTTTGGCCGATGTTGCCGGTGCCGGGGAGATTCAGCCCGAAGACCTGAAAATCCATGTGATGGGCCCGGTGTCCCTCGCCGCCTCCATCCACCTGCACTACGGGGAGAGGGCCCTGCGGGACTACGGTGCCCGGCGTGACGTTGCCCAGTCATTGGCTGCAGGGCTGGCCCCGCATGCGGCGAAACTCAAATCCGCGGCGCCCGGTGCCGCACTGACACTGCAACTCGATGAGCCGGAGATTGCCGCAGCCCTGGCCGGCACCATCCCCACGGCTTCCGGCTACAGGACCCTGCGGTCCATCCCCGCCTCCGAGCTGCGCACCACATGGACTGCCTTTGTGGCGGCTGCGCGCCAGGCAGGTTTTGCGCAGGTGGCCATTAACCTTGCCCCCGCGGTGGCGTCAGGTGCCGGTAACGGTGTCCCGGATTCCCTCGCTGCCGAAGCGGCGTCCTGGCGCAAGGCGCTGGATATTGCGTTGGAATGCGGTGTTGACGCTGTGGCCCTGCCCTTGACGGACTTGGACACGGGCCACTGGGAACAACTGGCCGGGGCCATTGAATCGGGCATGCGGGTGTGGGCCGGGACTGTCCCCGCCAGCGCCGGCCAGCTGCCGCCGCAGTACTCGGCTCTGGTGGAGCGGATCACCAGGCCGTGGCAGGGCCTGGGCTTGTCGGCCAGCTCCCTGAACCAGTTGCGGATCACCCCTGTTGGCGGCTTGGCCCAGCTCACCCCGGTTGAGGCCCGGGCCGTGCTGAACCGGACCTTGGAAGTGGCCGACGCGCTGAGCGGGATCCGCAACAGTTAGCCGCCGGCTTCATTGGCTAAGCTGGCCTTGTTATTTGCGTAGTTTCGGGGGAACGGTACATGGTTCAAAGGTTCATTGTGCGGTGTGCGGTGGCTGTCCTGCTCGCCTGCATGGCGCTGACGGGTATTGGGCTGAGCTCCGCCACAGTAACGTCCATGACAGGCTCCGCGCAGGCGAGCGGAACCGGAGGCGGCGGGACCGCGCCTCCCCGCACATCAAACCCCGCCCCAGCGACCATTCCCGGGTTGAACCCGCTCCCCGAGGGCGGCCGGGCCAAGGGGCGCAGCCCTGGGGAGGAAGTCGCAACCCCATGGGACCTGCCGGCTGGTTCACGGGTTTTTAATCCTGTCTCGGGCCGGGAGGAAGTCACTGATCCCGCCATTGCCCGATCAGTGGTCCTGATTGGTGATTCGCAATCCAGTGGAGCCGCCGGCGTTGCCGGCACAGACACCTGGGTTCAATTGGGGCTCGCTGCCCGGGGCTACAAGGTGCGTTTCCTTGGCGGTGCAGGGGTTGGCTTTGCCGCCAAGACGGCCAAGATTCCCAGCTATCCTGACGCCGTGGAGAGCGGCCGAGTGCTGCTTCCCTTCGGCAATCCCGCCCTGGTGGTGGTTCAAGGTGGCGGCAACGATGCCTCGCAACAGGTGCCGGACGCCAAAATTCTGGCCAACGCGGGCAGGCTGCTCAAGGACCTCAAAACCAGTTACCCGGACTCCGAGTTCCTGTTCATCGGCACCCTTGCCAAGGGGCAGCTCAACGGCGGCGGCCGGCGCACCCAGGTCGATGCGTTGCTGGCAGGTTTCGCCAAACGCAACGGGGTACGGTTCATCAGCGCAGGGGACTGGTTGACCCGCTATGGTGTCACGGGCAAGATGGCCGACGGCGTGCACCTGACGGCGGGCGGGCACGGGGAGCTGTCCAAGGCACTCGCCGGCAGCCTCAAGGCCATGGGCATCCAAGGACCGGGCACCAAATAGCCCGCCAGCGGACAGCCCAGTCTCAGAGCCGCCCCGCGGCCTTGAGCCTGATGTACATATCCGCCAGTTGCGGTGGCAGCTCCTGCGGCGGCGCATCCACCACGGAAGCCCCGGCCTGTTTCAGGACAGCAGTGATAGCTGCACGGCGGTTCAACGCGTGTTCGGCTGCTGCTGCACGGTAAGTCAAAGTGGTGGTACGCCGTTCGTGGCGGGCCGCATCGACGGCCGGGTCCCGCACCGAGGCCACCACCACCACGTGCTTTTGCGACAGCGATGCCACGAGCGGGATGAGCCCTTCCTCGGCCGCCCCGGCGTCCAGGGACGTCACCAGCACCACCAGGGATCGGTGGGCCGTGACGGCGCGTACCTCTCCGGGGATGGCCTGGTTGTTCAGTTCGATCAGCTCCGGTTCAAGGGGAGCCAGGCCCTGCACCATGGCGTTGAGCATGTTGCCCTTACCTGTGGAGGAAACCCTCGTGCGGACACGGCGGTCGTACGCTATCAGGCTGACCCTGTCCCCACCACGTTCGGCCAGAACAGCAAGCAGCAGGGATGCCTCAATCCCGGTGTCCAGGGCGGTCTCGTCCTCAATGCGCGCCGCCGAGGTGCGCGAGGTGTCCAAAACTATCACCACACGGCGGTCCCGTTCGGGCCGCCACGTGCGGACCACCACATCGCGGCGCCGGGCCGTGGCGCGCCAGTCGATGGAGCGGACATCGTCGCCGCGGACATAGTCGCGCAGGGAATCAAACTCTGTGCCGGCGCCACGGATCTGGACCGCTGCCTTGCCGTCCAGTTCGCGCAATTTGCGCAACTTGGACGGCAGGTGGCGCTTGGCATGGAAGGCCGGCAAAACCCGCAAGGTGCCTGGTGCCTCGATGGTGCTTTGCCGGGCAGCCATGCCCAGGGGTCCAAAGGAACGAATGGTCACATGGTGGGTGAGCAGGTCACCGCGGCGGGCCGGCAACAGGGTGATGCTCAGGGCGGCCCGTTCGCCGGGGCGGATCCGCACGATTTGCAGGGCGTTGCTTGCCCCCGCCGACGGCTGCCAGCCGTCCTTGACAACAGCATTTAGCGGCCTGGCGGATTCGTTGGCAAGGCGCAGCACTGCGGTGGTGTGCTCGCCCAGGCGCACCCCTGAGGGGATCGTGCGGCGCAGCACCACCTGGCGCGGGGATGCGGCAAGGGCCACATCAAGGATCACAATGAGCAGCAGAACGCCCAAGGCCAGGAGCCAAGTTACGGGGCCGGGCATGGCGATGATCGGCACCACGGCTGCCAATGCCACAAGGAAGAACCTGCCCGAAATCGCCATAGTCGCCCGCCCCGATCAGCGGGGAACGGGCACAGTGGCCAGAATGGAGAGCAGGATGTCATCCACGGCAACGCCGTCCATCTCGGCCTCCGGGCGCAGGGCCACACGGTGCCGCAGGGTGGGCAGTGCCAGGGCCTTGACATCGTCGGGGGTCACAAAGGCGCGGCCCGACAACCACGCGTAGGCGCGTGCTGACTTCAGCACGGCCGTTGCCCCGCGCGGCGAGACACCCAGCTGGAACGACGGCGCGGTACGGGTTGCGCGGACCAGGTCCACCACGTATGCCAAGACTTCCGCTGCCACGCCCACCTGGGACACTTCTTCGCGGGCCCGGCTCAGCTCGGCCGCTCCCGCCACGGCACGCACACCGGCGGCGTGCAGATCCTGCGGGTCAAAGCCCAGGCTGTGCCGGCGGATGACCTCTATCTCATCATCCCTGCTGGGCAGATCCATGGTGAGTTTGAGCAGGAACCTGTCCAGCTGTGCTTCGGGCAGGGGATAGGTCCCCTCATACTCCACCGGGTTCTGGGTGGCGGCCACCATAAACGGTGCCGGCAGTTTGCGGGACACCCCATCCACGGAGACCTGGTGTTCCTCCATGGCTTCCAGAAGTGAGGCCTGGGTCTTCGGTGGCGTCCTGTTGATCTCATCAGCCAGGAGAATATTGGTGAAGACGGGGCCTTCGCGGAAGGTGAAGGCGGAGGTGCTGGAATCGTAAATGAGTGAGCCCGTCACATCGCCAGGCATAAGGTCGGGGGTGAATTGGACCCGCTTCGTGTCCAAGCTCAGGGCAGCGGACAGGGCCCGCACCAGCAGCGTCTTGGCAACGCCCGGCACGCCTTCAAGCAACACATGTCCACCGGCCAGCAAGGCGATCAGCAGCCCCGTCACGGTGGACTCCTGGCCCACCACCGCCTTTGCCACCTCACCGCGCACAGCCAACAGTGCCGCAGCTGATGGGCTCATGGCAGGCTGCCCCGCCGCCCCCAGATGCGCCGCCCCCTGATACACGGCCGCGTGCTGGGGAGCCTGATACGGCGGCTGGTCTGGGTAACCTTGCTGTGGGTATCCCTGTTCGGGGTAGCTCTGCTCTGGGTAGTTTTGCTGTGGGTGGGGCATGCTCATCGCTGTGCCACTTCTTCCTCTAATGCCGCCAGTTCTGCGGCCATGGACAACATGACTTTTTCGGATGTGGGTGCCTGGCCAAGCAGCAAGGCGTGCACGTCCGCCTGCCTGCGGCCGGTGGCTGCCGCCACGGCATCTGCTACCGCGGCCGGGGGAGCGGCATGTCCCAACCGCAGGGTGTGTGCCAAACGGGACACAGCGGCATGCTGCAACGTCCGGGTGGCCGTTTCTACGGCCCGGGCGTCCTGGTACAGGCGGGCCCGTCCCGTCAGTGTCTCGGAGGATTTCACCACGACGGGGAGGGGCTCTGCAACCAGGGGCCCGTTGCGGCGCCCCTTCCACAACATGCCCAGGACCGCCACCAGCAAAAGCCAGGCCGACGCCGGAAAGATCCACTCGGGCGTGAACTCAGACAGGGTGGGTGGTTGCTCCGCCACGGGAATGTCCTGCACGGAAGCTGTGTACCAGATGAGGTTTGGTGTGCCGCCCAATATCCGCAACGTCAAGGCGGCATTGCCGCGGTTGGCCAGGTTCTGGTTGCTGATGATGCCGGCGTTGCCGAGCGCCACCACGCTGCCTGTGCCGTTCACGGCCAAATAGCCACCGGCCGCACCGGAGGGCATAAAGCACGTCTGTGCACCCTTGTACAGGTGCAGTGGGCGCCGGTCACCGTTCCCGGCACCACCGTCGATCACTCCCGCGGCCACAGCATCCGGCTGCGTGCATTGGGGCGCAACACTGGGGGTGCCCGCGGTGGTTCCAGCACTGGACATCTCGGCGCCAAGGCCCTTCAGTGCCAGCGGGGCCGGGGCAATGGCAACGAGTGCGGCACCGGTTTCCCTAGCCCGCAAAGACAGGGCGGCCACTTGGGCGGGCGACAGCAGATTCTTGGGATCGTAGAACAACACAGTGCTGGTGCCCGGACCGTTGGCGTCCAAGGCTGCAGTGGCGGCTGCCAGCGAATCTGCTGCGCTGACGTTGACCCCCTGCTGGCGCAGCACAGACGCCGCTGCCTGGGCACCTGCCGGGGCCGGGTTGGTGATGGAGAGGGCTCCGGCGGTCTTGTCGGGACCGCTGCCCAGAAAATATCCCAGCAGTGACAACGTGATGAACGCGCCAAGGCAGATCAGCCAAAACCGGTATTTCCCCCACCAACGCCGGGCATCTTGGGCGGGGCTTGGCGAATCGGCCCGGAAGGCCTGTTCAGTGCCGCTCATGGGGACACCGAATCCTGCGCATAGAGGGGTTTTGTGCCTGCAATACTGCGGCAGGTTCCAACAAGTTCCTCGTACATGGCAGCTGTGGGCGGAAAATGTCCGTAGCGCACGGCGTTGAACAGGTCAGCGGCTCGACTCAGCTCGGAAGCCTGCGCGGGGAAGGCACGTTGCAGCTCGGCTGCCACCTCCATCGCTGTTCGGCCGGGGGCCATGGCGCTGATGTCCCGTTCTTCACCGGAACGAACCAAAGCGCGGAATTGTTCACTGATGGCGGTGCCAAAATCCCCCGCCGCAGCGGCCGCAGAGGCCAGCGAGGCGTGCTGCTGGCTGGTGAGAATGAGTTCGTTCGTAAAGACGGCCACGGCAACAGCCTTCTTCCGGTTCAGTTGGGGCCGGACAATGAAAATAATGACCAGGATGGCGATGACGGCAAGCCCAATCACAATGCCCAGACCAACGCCTCCGTCGGCCACTTTCAAACCGTTGAGCAGATCGTCAAAGGCCTGCCTCAGGAACTCCACCACGCGTTCCGCCAAGCCTGGTTTGGCATCTTGGTACGCCTTGTGGGCAAGTTCTTCTTGTGCCCAACGGCGTGCCTCATCGGCATCCGGGACCACCGGGACGCTTCCTGCGAGCAGGGCCGCCTGCACCAGCGCCAATGCTCCTACTGTCCGAAGTTTCCCGGCGGCAGGTGCTGCCCGCCGCCAAGGGCGCTGGCCAGCGTCGCGCCGGGGATGCCGCCGTCGTCCTTCGCCGACTCGGATTCCTTGAGCAGTGTGATGTCGAAGCCGTCGCGGCGCATCCGCAGGTCAACATAGATCAAGGCCATGACGCCCGTTTGGAAGGCCAGCGTCACGGCACCCACCAGCGCCCCAATGAATCCCGAGATGGCCTGGGCGATCAGTGTCTGGGTCAGCAGTTGATCAGGGGTGGGATCCATGGTCATCAGGGGCATCACCATGGAGGTGATCAGGCTGACGGGAGTGGTGATGACCCCGCCGATCACGGCAGCTATGACACCTGCCAGCAGTGAGGTGCCAAAGGTCCGCCACCAATTCCCGTTGGTCAGCACCCACGAACGCTTGATGCCCTGCAAAAAGCCAACGCTTTCAACAACAATCGCGGCCGGGGCCAGCAGCATCTTGGTGCCGATCCATACACCGACCGCCACGAAGGGCAGGATCGCCAACACGGAAAAGCCCACTGCGGCGCCGGGGCTGTTGGCGCCGAACGCCATGACGAGTGCCACGGCAATGGCTGTGTACAACAAAATAGCCAGCAGCACAGCGGCGGCATACACCAACGCCAGCAGCACCAGGGAACCGATGCGAGGCTTGGCCAGGCGCCACATCTGCCCGAACGAGGTCTTGCGATTGAGCACTGCACGGATCACCGGGATCACCATGGCACCTTGCAGCACCATTTGAATCATGGTTGAGAGGAACGCCGTCAACAAGATGGAGATGGAGAAGGTGATCAGCGGACCCGCCATCGCTTCGAATTCCGGCGGATTCGTTTCATCGAAGGTGAAATTGCTATCCGTGAACAACGTCATGAACTGGCCCAGGGCCAGGAACATGACCGCCAGGGTCACCGCAACCGTCACCAACTGGAAGATCAGGGCAGAACCAAACATGGCCTTGCCATTGCGGCGGGCAGCCTGGAAGGCGCCGTCGAGAATTTCGCCAACCCCCAAAGGACGCAGCGGAATCACGCCAGGCTTGGGTGGGGCCATGTAGTTGTTGTATCCGCCCGGCTGCTGACCGGGCTGGCCGTAGTGACCCCACTGCGGCTGCTGGCCCGGGTACTGGGGCTGCTGCTGCGGGGCGGGCTGGCCATACTGTCCCCACTGGGGCTGGGCCGGATACTGGGGCTGCGCGGGCTGGCCATACTGTCCCCACTGGGGCTGGGCCGGATACTGGGGCTGCGCGGGCTGGCCATACTGTCCCCACTGGGGCTGGGCCGGGGGTGGAGTCTGCTGGCCGTACTGGGGCTGGGCGGGCTGCTGCCAAGGCTGGGCCGCGGGTTGTCCGGAAGGAGCAGGGGGAGCCGGATCGTGGCCGGACCCAGCGTTTTGCCCGTCACCCTGTGGCTCCACCGGCGGCTGCTGCGGTTCGTGCGTCATTGTGCTCCCTGAAAGTTTCCCCAGTAAAAATCATCCACAGCTCCGGTGGCTGTCTTCAAACCCTATCGGGAAGATCGCCATTTGCCGTGTGAATGGTGTGGGCACGGCGCAAATCTGGCGCAAAATGGGCCTAAAACCACAGCTGGTGCACATGCTGTGGAGCGTCGATGGGGACAATGTGGGGGTAATAGGCAAATATAGAACCATGAAGGCACGCATTTTAGTTGTTGACGATGACGAGGCACTGGCCGAGATGATTGGCATCGTGCTGCGCAATGACGGTTTTGACCCCGTTTTTTGTGCTGACGGCGCCAAGGCACTTGAGGTTTTCCAGTCCAACAAACCGGATTTGGTCCTCCTGGACTTGATGCTGCCTGGAATTGACGGAATCGAGATCTGCCGGCTGATCCGCGCCGAGTCGGATGTTCCCATTGTCATGCTCACGGCCAAGTCGGACACCTCGGATGTGGTCCGCGGGCTCGAATCCGGTGCCGACGACTACGTGGCCAAGCCGTTCAAGCCGGCCGAACTGGTGGCCCGGGTCCGGGCCCGGCTGCGCCCCGGCGATGTCAAGGCACCCGAGACGCTCTTTATTGGTGAGATCACCATCGATGTGGCCGGGCATGCGGTCCGGCGGGCCGGGGAGCGGATACTGCTCACCCCGCTGGAGTTTGATCTCCTGGTGGCGTTGGCCCGCAAGCCGTGGCAGGTGTTCTCCCGTGAACTCCTGCTGGAGCAGGTGTGGGGCTACCGCCACGCCGCTGACACCCGCCTGGTCAATGTGCATGTCCAACGTCTGCGTTCCAAGATCGAACGCGACCCCGAGGCCCCCGAGGTTGTCTTGACTGTCCGCGGCGTTGGCTACAAGGCCGGGCAGTAGGCGCTGAACAGCGGAGCACGCCGGTGAGAACGCAATGAGCCCCCACAACGCCGTCGGCGACAGTTCAGGCGGGAACGCCATGGACAACGGCAGTTCCATGCCCGACGACGGATCCCAGCCCGCCGCTGCCACCCCGCCGGACGCTGGCGTTGCGGCAGGGGCGGACCGTGCCGTGACCGCCGTCGTGCTGGAAAAAGTGGGGCAGGGCCTGCGCAGGGCCGGGACACGGATCATTCGTGGCGCCGGGAAGGTCCGGCGCTCCCTGGCCAGGCGCTGGCGCACCTCGTTGCAGTTCCGCACGGTGGTGACCACCCTGTTGATCGCATCCGTGGCGGTGGTGGGTGTGGGCGGCTACCTGGCCGGTCAGATTTCCAACGGCCTGTTCAAGGAACGCCTGATCCAGGCGCAACAAGAGTCGGCCAGGGGCGCCACCCAGATCCAGGAAGATTTCTCCAACGCCAGCCTGAGCGACCAGCCGCGGGTGTCCACCTATGTGCGGGACACCTTGAAATTGCTGGAAGTGGGCGGTGCGGACGACAACCGCAGGTACCTGATGGTCAAGATTCCGGGCCAAAGCAGCAAGCTTGCTGTCAGCTCCGCGGATTCCGGCGGAGTCACCACGGCCATCATCCCCAGTGAGCTGCGCAAAGCCGTGCAAGCGGATTCGGACGGCCAGTTTTGGCAGTCCATAGCCTTGCCCACAGGAAGTGCAGGCGTCCATCCGGCGGTGGTGATTGGCAGCCAGGTCCAGTTGCTGAACACCAACTACGAGCTGTACATGATCTACGACCTTAACAGTGCGCAAGTGACACTGAACTACATTCAATCGGTGCTGTGGCTTGCCGGCGGCATCCTGCTCCTGCTCATTGGTGCCATTGTCTGGTATGTCACCCGGACAGTGGTGAATCCCGTCAGTCAGGCGGCAGCCGTGTCCGAGAAATTGGCTGCCGGTGAGCTCGAGGAACGCATGCAGGTCACGGGCGAGGATGAGATGGCCAGGCTGGCCACCTCCTTCAACAAGATGGCCACCTCGCTCCAAGACCAGATCACTGCCCTGGCCACACTCTCGGACATGCAGCAGCGCTTCGTCTCGGATGTTTCCCACGAGCTTCGCACCCCGCTCACCACTGTGCGTATGGCCGCCGAGGTCCTCTACGACGCCCGCGACGACTTTGACCCCATCAACAAGCGGTCCTCGGAGCTGCTCTTCCATCAGGTGGAGCGCTTTGAGCTGCTTCTGGCGGACTTGCTGGAAATCTCCCGTTTTGATGCTGGGGTTGCCGATCTGGACGCGGAATCGCTGGACATTTTCTCCGTGATCCATTCCGTGATCGACGGCGCAACCCCCGTGGCGCAGGCCAACTCAACCGAGCTGTCCGTGGTGACCCGGCTGCGCAACCACAAATGTGTTGTGGAGATGGATTCGCGGCGGATCGACAGGATTTTGCGCAACCTGGTCCTGAACGCGGTGGAGCACAGCGAGGGAAACCCCGTGAAGATCTTTGTCTCAGCCGATGAAACCGCTGTGGCAGTGGCGGTGCGCGACTACGGCATTGGCATGTCGCCCTCGGCCCTGGGCCACGTCTTTGACAGGTTCTGGCGTGCCGACTCCGCCAGGGCCCGCACAACAGGCGGCAGCGGGCTGGGTCTGTCCATTGCCATGGAGGACGCCCGACTGCATGACGGCTGGCTCGAGGCGTGGGGGGTTCCCGGCGAAGGATCCTGCTTCCGGCTGACCCTGCCACGCAAACGCGGCGGGGTGCTGACGCATTC
This sequence comes from Arthrobacter sp. HLT1-20, assembly GCF_054510895.1. Lineage (NCBI taxonomy): Bacteria > Bacillati > Actinomycetota > Actinomycetes > Micrococcales > Micrococcaceae > Arthrobacter > Arthrobacter sp. HLT1-20. Next base: position 49,681 of record NZ_JBTNDR010000013.1, read on the forward strand.
ACCCGTTCCGCTTCCGCCCGACGGCGGCGGGCGGGCAGGGCGTTCACCCTCGCTTGCCACCGGCCCCATCATGACCCACACAGGATCCATCGGTGTTGTGGGCGCCCTGGGCAGCTTCAAGTCGGTCCCCGGGCAGGATTCCGGAAATTCATCGGAGAGGGCAGAACAGTGAGCAGCACAGCGGCGGGGGCAAGGCGTCACCTGACTCAGGCGCACCGGCAGCGGGCGATGGCCGCCTGGGCCATGGCCGTCGTCGTCCTGCTCCTTGCCGTGGCAGGGTGCGCCGCCATACCCACTCACGGCCCCGTGGGAAAGAGCGATCCCCTGGCGCCACGGGACAACTCGGTCAACATCGATTTTCAGCAGTTTGGGCCCGTTGACGGAGCGTCCCAGGAAAGCATCATTCGTGGCTTCATCGAATCCGGCACGGGCATTGCGGACGACTTCCAGGTGGCGCGGCAATACTTGACTCCCGGACTGGCACAGTCGTGGGCCCCTGACCAGCGAACAGTCATCTACACGGACACGTTCTCCGCCACGCCCGGAACGGAGAAGGACAGCTTCGTATTGACCTTTGATGTGGTGTCAACCGTGGATGCTGATGGTGTCCGCACCCCAGCACAAGAGGGTGCCACCACCAGCGTTGAGGTCAAAATGGTCCAGGTGGCCGGGCAATGGCGAATTTCCGAAACACCCGACGGGCTGTTGCTGACAGAAGCCACCTTCCAAACACTTTTCAGCCCCGTCTCGCTGTATTTCTACGACCCCACCTTCACCTATGGCGTCCCGGATGTGCGGTGGCTGGCGTCGCGCACATCGCGCACAGCAACAGCCATTGTAAGGACCATGCTCAACGGGCCAGCCCCCTATTTGCAAGGGGCTGTTGTCAGTGCCTTCCCCAGTGGCATTGCCCTGGAACGTGACTCCGTGCCCGTCAACAACGGTGTTGCCAAGGTGGGACTGACGGCGCAGCCACTTCTGGAAACCAGTGTTGCCCAGCGTCAGCAAATGCATGCCCAACTGCTCATGACCTTTCAAAAGAGCCTCAACACCATCACCGAGCTGCAGCTCTTGGCAGACGACCGTGAAGTGGACATGGGCGGGGCGGATACGGGTGTGCTGCCGATGATTATCGACAGACCCGTTTCAGCGACCCAGATTGCGCTGGCCAAGAACGAGCTGGTCACCTACGACGGCACCAAAATTGCTCCCATCGCGAATATGGCTTCCGTTGCCGCGCTGCTGCCCTCGGCACCTGCCATGTCCTATTCGGGAAACAATTTTGCCTTCCTCTCGGGTGCCGGCAACCAGATCTACACGGTCAGTCCCGGCAAGCAGCCAACGGTGGCGGTGGCCGGCAATTCCCTCACAGCACCGTCATTCGCGCCCAATGGGTGGATCTGGACTGCCGCCGGTGACGGCTCGGGTCAGGTGAGCGCCATCAACCCGGATGAGGGCGGCAAAATGGGCGACCCTGTTGTCCTCACCGTGCCGTGGTTGGTGGGGCAAACCGTCACAGCCGTGCGGATTTCCCGGGATGGGGCCCGGGCGTTGGTCATTTCCCAGGCCAACGGTGTGAGCACCGTGAACCTCACCGGCATCTTCAAAACCGGTGACGTGCCCAAGGAACTGACAGATCCCATCAGCATCGCCCACAGCGCAACGGCAACACTTGGCGTGTGGGCGGGGGAGTCAACCTTTGCCGTGGCGGCGCCTTCGGCAACGGATCCGGTCTCGGTGGAAATTTTGGACCTGGTGCGCAGCCCCATTCAATTGGATTCACTCAAGGGGGTCCAGTGGATCAGTGCCGGTTCCGGTGTTCGGAACGTGCACGCCCAAACGGCAACCGAGATTTACAGCAACGTTGGCAACCATTGGGAAGTCGCTGCCAAGGAGCTTCGCCAGGCATCCTTTGCCGGCTAGTTCGTGCCCCGATCTTCTGTGATGGGGCCTGCGGCGGCATGTAATTGATCCACAGCCACTGCCGAGGCAGCCTGTGTCCACAATGGACCCCCTGCCGGGGCGCGACGGCGCCGCAGGGGTCCATGCTGGGTTGCATGGAAAATATGGGTGGACCGGTCGGGCGGCCGGGCAGGCGCAGGGCACCAGCGGCCCGCCTGTGGCTGCGGTTGTGGCTCTGGGGCGAATCTGCCTGGCGGGACTTCCTGTACCTGATCCTGCCAGCGGAATGCGTGGTGTGCGGCCGGGAGGACCAAGTGCTGTGCTCGGCCTGTTCGGCCGGGCTGCGCCGGGACACCGCGGCACCCTTCCGGGCCGAGCATCAAGCAGATGCGCTCGTGGGGGTGCTGGGACATCCACTGTTGCCTGTCGTGGCTGCCGGCGTGTATCGGGATGCCTTGGCTGAGTCCCTCCTGGCCTTCAAGAACCATGGGCGCACCGAGCTGGCAGCGCCCCTGGGACGGGCCCTGGCCCGTGCCATGGGCGTGCTGGTTGATGAGCTTGATCCGCCAACAACCAGCATGCTCCTGATGGTACCCGTGCCCAGCACCGGGGGCGGCTGGCGGCGTCGCGGCTATGACCCGGTGGCGATGATTCTCCGGGCCCTGGACCGTGAGGGCAGGTTGCCGGCCCAAGCGGCAATAGTGCCCCTTTTGGGCGCCAAGGCAAAGCTGCCCTGGCGCAGGAACCACCAGAAGGGTTTGGGCCGTGCGGCCAGGCGGCGCAACATACGTAACACGATGAAAATTCGGCGCAGCAAGCTGCGCCGGGTTTGGCTCAGAGCGAACCTCTCGGATGCTTCGGTGGTGGTGGTTGACGACGTGCTGACAACGGGTTCAACGTTGCGAGAAGCCGTCAAAACACTGGAGATGGCGGGCTTGGGAGTGTGTGCCGGGGCGGTGCTGGCGGCGGCACGGGCGCCCCGGGGGAGCCACGAAATAGGCCCCCGAAACCGACTCGATTGAAAATTTTCTTGAACAAAAGATGAATAAAGCCATGCAGTGAACTAACGTGAGTGAACGGGTACCTCTTCCGAGAGGAAACCGCCCGTCGGCGGTCTGGAATGTAGCGCCAAATGCTAGCCGGCCGCCGTGTCACCGAAGATATTTGGAGGGCACCATGGAGTTCATGATCACCGGTCGCAACTTGAGCGTTTCGGACCGATTCCGCGAATACGCTGGCGAGAAGCTCACAAAGATCGAACAGCTGGCCAACAAGGTCCAGCGGGTCGACGTGAAGGTTTCCAAGGAGAGCAAGGCCCGCACAGCAGACACCCCTCTGACTGTTGAGTTGACGGTTCTGGGCCGAGGCCCCGTGATCCGCGCCGAAGCCGCCGCATCCGACAAGTTCGCAGCTTTTGATCTGGCTTACGGGAAGTTACTGGAACGACTCCGCCGTGCCAAGGACAAGAAGAAGGTCCACCACGGCCGGCACGCCCCTGTTGCTGTCAACGAGGCCACAGGTTCACTGACTCCCGTGAGCAGTTCCGAACCCATCTACGCCCAGAGCGTACCTGTTGCGGTTGAAGAAAAGCTGCCGTACGAGATCGAAAACGACATCCCCGCCGGCGATTCGCCCGTGCTGATCCGTCGCAAGGTTTTCCCCGCCACAGCATTGACCCTCGATGATGCCGTGGACAACATGGAAATGGTGGGGCACGACTTCTACCTTTTCATCGATTCCGCAACGGGCATCCCCTCGGTGGTCTACCGCCGCAAGGGGTGGACCTACGGTGTCATCTCCCTGGATGACAACGCAGACGTCGTGGAAGAGATTTCGGCCTACCGTTCACCGGATGAGCCAGCCCGCGTCTAGACATTTCCACAGGGCTCCCCGTGGGCCCATTGAGCGTTCGAACAAAGTCAAGGAGCAGATTTTATGGGTGCAACGCTGAGCCTGTCCCAGGCCCGGCGGATAGCACTCAAGGCTCAGGGACTTGCAACCGTCCGGCCCGCCCAACCCGTCACAGCACGGGAGGTGGGCCGGACTTTTGCGCAATTGCAGCTGGTCCAGATTGACTCCGTCAACGTGCTCTCCCGCAGCCATTACCTTCCCTTCTTTTCCCGGCTGGGGCCCTACGACACCACCTTGCTCAACATCTTGGCTGGCCGGTCCCCGCGGAAGCTGATGGAGTATTGGGCCCACGAGGCAAGCTTCATCCGCCCCGAGCATTTTCATGATTTGCGGCCATGGCAAAGCCGCAGCTGGGTGGGTTCCGACGGCATGGAGTCCGGGCTCCGGGAAACCCTTGAAACAAGCATTCTGCAGCTTCTGACGCACAGCAATCCCCTTACGGCGCGGGAGATCAAGGCCAGGATTGGCCATGAGGAAACGGTGAGCAAGGATCACTGGGGCTGGAACTGGAGTGCAGTAAAGCGGGCCTTGGAAGGACTCTTTGCGCGTGGGGTTGTGGGTGTTGCCTCGCGCAACGAACAATTCGAACGCCGGTATTCACTCATCGAGAAAATTCTGCCACCGGCCCGGCGTGGCCTGTGGTCTCCGGGAGAGGCCGTTGATCCCGGCACCAAGGAGGAGTCCCTCACGCGCCTCATCTCCGCAGCAGCCAGGGCCCATGGCATCGGCACCACCCGGTGCTTTGCCGACTACTTCCGGCTGCCGGTCAAGGCAGCCGAACACGCTGTGAAGAAACTTGTGGCTGCGGGGGAGCTGGCATCCGTTGCCGTTGACGGTTGGTCCGAACCCACTTTCCTGCACGCAACGGCGGGAACGCCGCGCAAGGCAACAGGCCAGGCCCTCTTGAGCCCCTTTGATTCGCTGGTGTTTGAACGCCGGCGCCTGGAGCGGCTCTTCAACTTTCACTACCGGCTGGAAATCTATACGCCGGAGCCGAAGCGAAAATATGGATATTACGTGTTGCCGTTTCTGCTGGGCGAGAACATTGTGGCCCGGGTGGATCTCAAGGCGGATCGCCAGGCGGGGGTCCTCAAAGTTCGTGGTGCGTTCGCCGAACCCGGTGCGCCCACAGATACCGCCAATCGCTTGTCCGCCGAGCTGGAACTTATGGCCCAATGGCTGGGACTTGGCGCCGTCGTCGTGCTTGATCATGGGGACCTGGCTGCGACACTGAAGGCGGCCTTGCAATAACTGGCAGTGTGGTGTGCGTCTTCTCACGTAGACTGAACACGCCACTTTTAGGTGCAATAGATTGGGAGCAATTTCGTGCCATCACTTCTTGAACGGGTTCTTCGTACAGGCGATCGCAAAACGCTTAAACGACTCAATGTGCTTGCTGACGCCATTGATTCGCTGGAGGAGCCCTTCCAGACCTTCACCGACGCTGAGCTGCGCCAGGAAACAGACAAGCTCAAGCAACGCCACGAAGACGGTGAGACTCTCGATGACCTGCTGCCGGAGGCCTTCGCCGCCGTGCGCGAAGCATCCTCCCGCACCCTTGGCCTGCGTCACTTCCGTGTTCAGCTCATGGGTGGAGCGGCGCTGCACCTTGGCAACATTGCCGAGATGAAAACTGGTGAAGGTAAAACCCTGGTGGCAACGGCCCCGGCTTACCTGAACTCGCTCACGGGCCAGGGCGTCCACGTGGTCACTGTCAACGACTACCTGGCGCAGTACCAGTCCGATCTCATGGGCCGAGTGTTCAGGTTCCTGGGCCAGAGCAGCGGTTGCATCCTTTCCAACCAGGATCCCGCTGTCCGCCGTGCCCAGTACGCCGCGGACATCACCTACGGCACCAACAACGAATTTGGGTTTGACTACCTGCGCGACAACATGGCGTGGAGCAAGGATGAGCTGGTCCAGCGCGGCCACAACTTCGCCATTGTGGATGAAGTTGACTCCATCCTCATCGATGAGGCCCGCACACCCTTGATCATTTCCGGTCCGGCTTCCGGGGACGCCAACCGCTGGTACGGCGAGTTCGCCAAGGTGGTGCTGCGCCTGAACATCGACGAGGACTACGAAGTTGATGAGAAGAAGCGCACCGTGGGTGTCCTTGAGGAAGGCATCGAAAAGGTTGAGGACTACCTGGGCATTACCAACCTCTACGAATCCGCCAATACGCCGCTGATCGGCTTCCTGAACAACGCCATCAAGGCCAAGGAACTGTTCAAGCGCGACAAGGACTACGTCATCATGGATGGCGAAGTTCTCATTGTGGATGAGCACACCGGCCGTATTTTGGCCGGCCGCCGCTACAACGAAGGCATGCACCAGGCGATCGAAGCCAAGGAGGGTGTGGAGATCAAGGCTGAAAACCAGACCCTGGCCACGGTGACCTTGCAGAACTACTTCCGCCTGTATGACAAGCTCTCCGGCATGACAGGTACCGCCGAGACTGAGGCGTCCGAGTTCATGGGAACTTACTCCCTGGGTGTTGTTCCCATCCCCACCAACAAGCCCATGCAGCGTGTTGACCAGCCCGACCTTGTCTACAAGAACGAGGTTGTGAAGTTCGACGCCGTGGTGGCTGACATTGTGGAACGCCACGAAACCGGCCAGCCGGTTTTGGTGGGCACCACCAGCGTTGAGAAGAGCGAATACCTTTCCAAGAAGTTGGCAAAAGCCGGTGTCAAGCACGAGGTCCTGAACGCCAAGAACCACGCCCGAGAAGCCGCCATTGTGGCCCAGGCAGGCCGCCGCGGAGCCGTCACAGTGGCCACCAACATGGCTGGCCGCGGAACTGACATCATGCTCGGCGGCAACGCCGAGTTCAACGCCGTCGCCGAGCTGGCCGCGCGCGGACTTGATCCGGAAGAAACTCCGGAAGAGTACGAGGCAGCCTGGCACGACGCGTTCGAGGCAGCCAAGCTGGCCGTCAAGGACGAGCACGAGGCAGTGCTGGAAGCCGGCGGCCTGTACGTTTTGGGTACCGAGCGCCACGAATCCCGCCGCATCGACAACCAGCTCCGAGGCCGTTCCGGCCGTCAGGGTGACCCCGGCGAGTCCCGCTTCTATCTCTCCTTGACTGATGACTTGATGCGTTTGTTCAACTCCGGTGCCGCCGAGCGGCTCATGTCACGCTCCTCGATGCCCGACGATGTGGCGTTGGAGTCCAAGCTGGTGTCCAAGGCGATTGCCTCGGCGCAGGGCCAGGTTGAGGGCCGCAACGCCGAGCAGCGCAAGAATGTGCTCAAGTACGACGACGTCCTGAACCGCCAGCGCGAAGCCATTTACAGCGACCGCCGCCGGATCCTGGAAGGTGGCGACCTGCACGAGAAGGTCCAGCACTTCCTGGAAGACACCGTCAACGAGATCATTGACGCGTCCTTGGGGCAGGGCCAGGCTGGCGAAATGGACTTCCATGCCCTGTGGACCAACCTGCGCACCATCTACCCCGTCACGGTGAGCGTGGAGGAGATCGGCGAAGAGGTTGGCGGAATTGGCCGCATCACGGCCGAGACGCTCAAGACCGAGCTGCTCTCGGATGCTCGCGTGGCCTACCAGGAACGTGAAGCCGCCCTTGGTTCGGAGACCATGCGGGAGCTGGAACGCCGCGTTGTCCTCTCCGTGGTGGGACGCAAATGGCAGGAACACCTGTACGAGATGGACTACCTCAAGGAGGGCATTGGCCTGCGTGCCATGGCCCAGCGCGATCCCTTGGTGGAGTACCAGCGTGAAGGCTACGAAATGTTCCAGTCCATGATGGCTGCCATCCGTGAGGAAAGCGTCGGCTTCCTGTTCAACCTGGAAGTTCAGGTCGAGAACGCCCCGGCAACAGCTGTTGGTGTAGTTGCTGAACAGCCTTCGGCGCTCATGGACCGCGTGGCCGGCGCAGGATCCGAGGCTGGCGGTGACACTGCGGCCCCGCGCATCACCGCTCCCGGCCTCGAGGCACCCGCCAAGCCTGCCCAACTGCGATTCACCGCCCCGGACGAACAGGGCGGCGTGGAAACGCATGTGGAGCGCCGCAGCGCCGGCGGGCTGCCGCCGTCGGCCAAGCGTGCCGGCAACAAGAGCAAGGGCAAGAAGAAGCGCTAACAACATGTTTTAGCTGTTAGTTTTCAAGGCAACCCCAGCAATGGCGGCCCGCGCGCGGGCCGCCATTGCTGTCCCCGGAACTGGGGTTGGTCAGCCGATGCGAAGCGCGGTAACTTTCCACAGGCCGCGGCTGAATTCAAAACGCATGGCCATGGCCCGGAACCGCGTCCTGTCCGCAATCACCACTGCCGTTTCAAAGATCCCGGGTGAGATGGCGCTGCAGTGGACCGAGTGGACTACTGGTTGCGGGTGCAGCAGGTGGACGTTGTTGTCCTGGGCCTCATGGCTGCCACGCCGGGCCACGGCCTTGCAGGCTTCAGCATGGAGACGGGCCCGGGTTGTCAATGAACTCATGCAGCGTGCGTCAAGCCACCGGGACAGCTGGTGGACGCTCCTGACGCCGTTGAGCACTTCCACCGCAGACTGTGCGATCCGCCCGGACATGGCGGCCACCGTGGCACGCTCGGCAGCCTCCGGGGCAAGGGCATGAACCTTCGAGGCGGGCCGGGTGCCAACCGTGGAAGGCAGGGCCGCTCCCGCCCTGATGCGGCTGGGCATCTTCACAACTGTCCCGCCCTGCCCGCCCGGGGGCTCCAACAGCGGCGCCGGCCTGACCACCAACGGTGTAGACCCGGCCGCGGTGCGGGGGATGGCTGCTGTACTCATGGGGTGCTCCTTTGCTCGTGAACCCAAGGTGCCGTGCCCTGCGTGACTGGCAGGGTTTTGATGCCACGTGCTAGTAGCCGTTCGGTGCATGGAGCACCTGTCCGGGAAGAATGTAGTTGGGGTCCTCACCTATGGTGTCCCGGTTGGCGCTATACCAGCGAGGCCAGGCCTGGGCCACCTCCACATCGGTTGAGAAGGGACCCAGCGCAGCGGACGCTATGGTCCACAGACTGTCACCGCTCTTGACCACAACATCCAGGGCGTTGTCGCTGTGGGGCGAACGGGCCTGCGCCGCGGGGGTGTTGGGCAGTTCCATGGCAGGCCGGGTTGAGGGAGGGACCAGCAAATCCGGAGCTGTTTCCGGGGTGTGTGGGATCCATCGTGGTTCCACGGGAACGGCGGACTCCGGCGGGAAAATGCTGGGGCCGGGCGCTGCCGTACTGGTGCCAGCGCCCGTATTGGTGTGCCAGAGCGGGTCAACCACCGGTGCGTTTGCGGCCGCAAGTAAGGGAGTGGCCAGGAGATTCAGGCTCAGCACGGCCGTGGTAAGCCGACGCATGAACGCCGGTGAGCACCGTTCCGCCAGGACGGCCACTTTTTCAGCTCCCCGGGCATGGGCCACAGCTGACAGGCACGCGCACGCCATGGCGATGAGCCACCAGCACAGCAACGCGATGCCCACACCGGCTCCGGCTACGCCCAATAGCTCCGCCAGATCCAGGGCTTGTGCCCACCCGTGGGTGGTGCTGCCCCGAAGCCGCAGCAGTGAGCCGCCGCTGAACACCAGCGAGGCCCCGAGGACGAGAGTTGCCGCCGTCATGGCCAGGTCGGTCAGTGCTTGCCGTTTCACCGAAGTTCTCCTTTGAACTCTTTTGACACTCTTTGACTCGCTTTAATATCTTTGAATTCATTTTGAACCTCATAGCGGCGCGTGTCCAGAGGTGGCGGAAAATTGTGGACAACTGCCGTGGCCGTACAGGGTCCTTGACGCCATGGCCGCCCTGCGCCTAGCGTGGCGCCATGCGGTGGGAACTACTCTTTGGCGACTTGGAAGCCCAATGGCATGAGGCCGAACAGCTGGACCTGGAACGCCACGTCAATGAATTGGCGCGGGTCGAGGCGTCACAGCTGACCCTGGCCGAGGCGTTGAGGGGCTCCGTGGGGCAGCACGTTTCGCTCACCCTGTGCAATGGGAGCGCTTTTCACGGCAGGGTGCAAAGGGTTGAACCCCAATGGATGTTGCTGGGGGAGGAGAACCGCTCAGTGGTGCTGCCGTTGGCCAAGCTGTTGCTGGTTCATGGGCTGGGAACGCAGCGTGCGCGGGCCGCAAGCACGATTCAGTACCCGATCTCCGCAGCGCTGCGGGTGCTTGCAAGAAACCGCTCGAGTGTGGTTCTTGAACTGGACGCGGCACATCCTGCCAGCATTCGCGGGGTGCTTGACCAGGTGGGTGCCGATTACGTGCAACTCATGCAATTGGCCGACGGCGTCAGCCGGGACCGCGAGAATCGACAGGGCAGTGTTGTGGTTCCCTTGGGCAGTCTGGCGGCCATCGCCTCGGCTGCCGACAACGAGTTTTAGCCGAAGCCCGGCAACCACGTGGTCATGGGACTAGCCGGGGCTGGAGGCCGTGTTCTCAGCGGCCAGCATGGCCCGGGCTGCCGCATGGCGGTCGTCGATGAACTGTTCAAATTTTGCTTCGTCCACACGCCATTGCCCGCGGCCGCCAATTTGAAATGCCGGCAGCTCACCGCTGTGCACCAGTGCGTAGCATGCGGCGGCGGAAATCTGCAGCTGTTCGGCAACGTCCGCCAAAGTCAGGAATCGAGGCATGGACTCATTATCTCTCCTTTGGCCATGTTTGACGAGGTTTATAGGAGTTTTCCCCAGGGTGCCATGAGATGGTGGCAGCGTCCGGGGCCGTGTTGTCCACAGATTCGGGGCTTTTTCGCCTCAGGGGTTTCAACAAGCGCCCATCGGCTGTAGAAATAAGTACACAACGCTCCGCGCAGGACACAGGTTCGCTCATCGTATTCGCACATCGTCCGGGCTGTGCACCAACCACCACGGCGGAACGTTTCGTTACGGGGAGGAACCATGGCTTTGGAAGCGCAGGGGCAGGCCGCACGGTTGAGCAAACCTTCATGGAAAGATCCCCGGCTCCTGATAGGCATCCTTCTGGTCCTAGCTTCCGTGGCGGGTGTGGTGGCGCTGGTGGGCAACGCCGGCAAAACTGTGCCCGTGTACGCAGCCAAGGATGCCCTGGTGGTGGGGCAGAAGATCACGCCGGAATCCTTCAGTATTGTACAAGTTCAACTGGGGGATGTGGGCGGGAAGTACTTGAACCCGGCCATGGTTCTGGGTGAAAACAGCGTGGCTGTGCGGATGGTGCCCAAGGGGGAGCTTGTTGCCCTGTCCAGCATTGGGCGAACGGATGCGCTTGACCGCAAACCTGCGCCCGTGACCATCACAGAACCCCTGCCCAAGGAGGTGGTGGTGGGCTCCCACGTTGATGTTTGGGTTGCGCTGCCCGATGAGCGCAACGGCTTCCAGGCACCGGTCCTGATGTTACCCGGGGCCGAGGTCGCCGCGCTCAACGTTTCCGCCGGCTCCCTAGGTTCGGGTAAGTACATGCAGATCATGGTGTTGGTCAGCGATGCCCAAATGCCAAAGTTGCTCGGAGCCGTGGCCAACAAGGCCAAGGTTTCAGTGGTCTGGAATCCCGGGGCCTCGCAGTGAACGTTGTGAGTGTCGTGGCGGTGGGCGACACCGCAGCGGGCGTGATCGAGCAGCTTGCGGGGCGCCGGGGAAAACTCAGCATTGTCCGTCGGTGTCCGGAATTGGCGCAGTTGCTGGCGGCCTGCCAGAGCGGGCTTGCCCAGGTTGCCGTGGTGGCTCAAGGCGCAGATGAGCTGACCGCGACGCTGGTGGACAGGCTGACGGCAGTGGGAGTCAGCGTGGTGGCCGTTGCGGATACGCCGGAGGACGCCCGCAGGCTGCACAGCATGGGGGCCGCCGTTGTGTCCGGAAGCGTCACTGCGGAGGCATTGAGTGCGGCGGTGCTGGCAGCTGTCGAGGGCACCCGCCACCACTTCTCAACCGGTTTTGCCGTCCCTGCCAGCCACGACCAGCAGGGCGGGTCCCCGGATCTGCCGCCCACCGGCGGCGCCGCTGCCGTCGCCGGTCTGGACGGGGCCGGGGGCCAGACTGCCTCAACAGTTCCGGGGCCGGAAATGGAAGGGCTGACACCAAGCGGCGCGGCTGTGACAAGCCCGGAAAGTGAGCGGACCCCGGCGTCATCGGGAGTGTCTCCTCCTCCGGATGCGGATGGAGTTGATGCGCAGGGCGCTGATAATCAGGGTGCTGATCAGCACGGCACCCCCGCCGGAGTGTCCCGGCACATGCCAGCCGGACTGGGCGCCAAAGTCAGGGCAGTGCTGCACCGGGATCGGCGTCCGGGCCGCCTCAGCCGGAGCATCCAGAAAGCAGGCGCCCCGCCAACAGGCACAGGTACCGGGCCATCTCCTCCGGCGGGGGAGGGCACCCTCGTGGCGGTGTGGGGCCCGGTCGGATCGCCGGGACGCACCACTGTGGCAGTCAATCTGGCCGCCGAACAGGCGGCAGCTGGCCGCTCCGTCATGTTGATCGACGCCGACAGCTTTGGGGCCAGCGTTGCTGCGGCGCTGGGGTTGCTGGACGAGTCGGCTTCCTTTGCCCAGGCGTGCCGGGCGGCTGACCAGGGCCAGTTGGGCGGTGCGCAGCTGGCCAAGATTGCCACACAGGTGGTCTTTTCCGGAGGTTCCTTTTCGCTCCTGACGGGTCTTACTCGCCCCGACCGGTGGCCCGAATTGCGTGCAGCCGCTGTGCAGCGGGTGCTGTCTAGGGCCCAGGAAATGGTGGACCTTGTCATTGTGGATTGTGGTTTTTCGCTGGAAAGCGACGAAGAGCTGAGCTACGACACCGTGGCACCACGGCGCAACGCCGCAACCTTGATGGTCCTGGGCCAGGCGGACATCATCTACGCGCTGGGCAATGCCGACGCCGTGGGGATTCCTCGCCTCATTCGGGGCCTTGCCGAGCTGGCCCGCCAGTGCCCCGCGGCCGATGTTCGCGTGGTGGTCAACAAGGTGCGCCGCAGGGCTGTGGGTGGCGCGCCGGAGCGGGCCCTCGCTCAGGCCTGGGACCGGTTCGGGCCATCGCTGGCAATCTCGCATTTCCTGCCGTGGGAGCCTGAGCTCACAGACAAGGCCCTGTTGGAGGGGAGGCTTTTGCAAGAGATCGCCCCCGATGCGCCATTGCGCAAGGCCATTCGCGGCATCAGTTGTGCAGCTGTCCAGCAAAACCCGGAAAGTGCTGTAAGAAACGCCACAGCGAAGCGTGAAGTTCGGCGCTAGGCTCAGGTGTACGGTCGCAAAGAAGCGATCTTTTCCCTTTGACGGAGGCGTTATTTTATGTCATCGCACACATCCAACCCCGAGCCTGTTCAGGATTCATTCCGGGTTGGCGGCCAGTCGTTCTTCAATGACTACTTTGTGCAACTTTCTGCCGAGGACGCTGCCCTCTATGAGCCGGCTGTCCTGGAGGCGAGGGCGCTCGCGCACCAGGTCCTCGCGGCCAAGCGGACCCCCAGCCACGCCAATGTGGAAATTCTTGATGAGCACGATGCCAGCATGGTGTACATCGTCACCGATGACATGCCCTTCCTTGTGGACTCCGTCAGCGCCGAGCTCGTGCGGCAGAACCTGGCCATCCACCTCGTCACCCACCCCGTCTTCGTGGTGGCACGGGAGAAGGCTAATAACGCCCTGACCTCCGTAACAAAGGTCCCCACCCATACCGGCATTGCCAGCGGAGACACCTCCGCCATGCCGAACATCTCCCACCTGCTCGGCGATGGGGACAACGCCTCATTCCTTGAGTCCTGGATAGCCGTTGAAATCCCCAAGATCGACGACGCTGCCAAACAGGAATTACTGGCCGGCCTGAACAAGGTTCTCGCCAATGTGCGCTCCGCTGTTGAGGACTGGCCGGCCATGCGGGAGAAGGCGCTGAGCCGCGCCGAAATCCTGGCAACAGTGCTGGCCGGGGAGTCGCTCGTGGACCTCCGCGAAGCCGAAGATCTCCTCCACTGGATGGAGGCCGACAACTTCACCTTCCTGGGCTACCGCGAATACGATCTCTCCAAGCAGGACGGCGAGGACGTTCTGGTCAACCGTGAAGGCAGTGGACTGGGCTTGCTGCGCGAGGATGCCAATCACGTGTCCGTGCAGCACTTGACCACCACCGGCCAGCGCAAGGCCCGCGAGAAGCGTGTCCTGGTCATCACCAAGGCCAACTCCCGCTCAACCGTGCACCGCGGCGCCTACCTGGACTACATCGGCATCAAGTCCTTTGATTCCCAGGGAAACGTCAACGGTGAGCAACGCTTCATTGGCTTGTTTTCCTCCGCCGTTTACACCGGTTCCGTGCGCAACATTCCCGTGGTCCGGGAAAAAGTTGACGCCGTTCTGCGCCACTTCGGCTTCCCTCCCAATTCCCACTCCGGCAAGGACCTCTTTGCCGTGCTGGAAACCTACCCGCGTGATGAACTGTTCCAGATCGAGGTCCCTGAGCTGATCGAAATCGCCAACGGCATCCTGCGTCTGGCCGAACGCCGTCGAACACGGCTTTTCCTGCGCCCGGACATCTACGGCAGGTTCATGTCGGCGCTGGTGTACATCCCGCGTGATAGGTACACCACGGCTGTGCGCCACCGCATCGAGCACGAGCTCACGAGCACTTTTGGTGCCGTTGCCATTGACTTTGAGGCGCGGATGAGTGAATCGGCACTGGCCCGCTTGTTCTTCCGCATCCGCCTGCCCAAGGAATACCTGGTACCCGAGGACCTGCACGTTGCCGAATTGGAGCAGCGTCTGGTGCGCGCGGCACGGTCGTGGCCCGAAGGTGTGGCCCAGGTGCTGCGCGAAACGCAGCCGCTGGACGTTGCCGACCGTTTGGTGCCCAAATGGTCGGAGGCCTTCCCCGCCAGTTACCGCATTGATTTTGAGGTGGAGGATGCCCTCGCCGACATTGCCAGCTTCGAGAAATTTGACGCCAGCTACAAGGAAGTCATTGCCGCTGGCTTGAGCCCGGCCCAATGTGCCCCCGGCATGCAGGTGTACCTGCCTGTGGGGACCGCTGAAACCTTGGAGGAGGACGCCCGGGTTAAGCTCTTCATGGCTCATCCCCAAAGCCTGACCAAGATTCTGCCGTTCTTCCACAACCTTGGGCTGGAAGTTCTTGACGAGCGGCCCTTCGAGATCGAAACCGCCGACAAGCGTGACTTCTTCCTCTATGACCTTGGCCTGAAGTATCCGGCCGGTGTGGATCCGATGGCAACGGCTGAACTGCTCACAGCCGCTTTTGGTGCGGCCATCACGGGCCGAAGCGAATCCGATCCCTTCGACCGTTTGGTGCTCAGCGAAGGCATGCAGTGGCGCCAGATCGTAATTTTGCGCGCGTATGCCAAGTACATGCGCCAGATGGGCAACGCCAACTCCTACGGTTTCATTGCCGCCACCCTCCTGCAAAACGTTGCTGTGACCCGCGGGTTGGTTGAGTTGTTTGAGGCCCGATTCAACCCCTCCGTTGACGCGGCAGCCCGTCCGGAGCTGCTGGCCGAGATTCATGCCAGGCTCAATGCCGCGCTGGAGAATGTGCCCACCTTGGATGCTGACCGGGTCCTGCGCACCTTCACCAACCTCCTGGATTCCACCCTGCGCACCAATTACTACCGGAACCGCGATTTCCTGAGCATGAAGCTCAACCCGGCCACCATTGAGGGCCTGCCCGCACCGCGGCCCATGTTTGAAATCTGGGTTTACTCCCCACGGGTTGAAGGAACGCACCTGCGCTTCGGCAAGGTGGCCCGTGGCGGGCTGCGCTGGTCTGACCGCAGGGAGGACTTCCGCACGGAGGTGCTGGGTCTGGTCAAGGCACAGACAGTCAAGAACGCCGTGATCGTGCCCACGGGCGCCAAGGGCGGCTTCTTCGCCAAGGCGCTGCCCAACCCGGCAATCGATCGCGGCGCCTGGATGAGCGAAGGCCAGGAAAGCTACAAGACCTTCATTCGCGGCCTGCTGGATGTCACCGACAACCTGGTGACGTCCGACGCCGGGGAAGTGGTGGTTCCGCCGCTGAACGTTGTCCGCCATGACGGCGATGACACCTACCTGGTGGTGGCCGCTGACAAGGGCACCGCATCCTTCTCGGACACGGCCAACGCCATCTCCGCTGAGTACAACTTCTGGCTGGGCGATGCTTTCGCCTCGGGCGGCTCGGTCGGGTATGACCACAAGGCCATGGGCATCACCGCCCGCGGTGCCTGGGAGTCGGTCAAGCGGCACTTCAGCGAGTTCGGCGTCGACACCCAAACCCAGGAGTTCACGGCAGTTGGGGTGGGGGACATGTCAGGTGACGTGTTCGGTAACGGACTGCTGCGCACCCGCCACGTGCGGCTCGTGGCCGCCTTTGACCACAGGGACATTTTCCTTGACCCGAACCCTGAGGCGGGCACGTCCTTTGATGAGCGCCAGCGGCTCTACGATCTGCCCCGTTCGTCGTGGCAGGACTACAACCCGGATTTGATCAGCCAGGGCGGTGGGGTGTACTCACGCTCTTTGAAGTCCATCTCCGTCTCGGCGGAAGTCTGCCTGGCGCTTGGACTGCCAGAAGGCACGCTCAAGCTCAGCCCGCCGGAATTGCTGCGCGCCATCCTGCTGGCACCCACTGACCTGCTCTACAACGGCGGCATTGGCACCTACATCAAGGCCAGCACGGAAACCCATGCCGAAGTGGGTGACAAGGCCAACGATCCCATCCGTGTTGACGGTGCCGACCTGCGGGTCAAGGTCATTGGTGAGGGTGGCAACCTCGGCATGACCCAGCGCGGCCGAGTGGAGGCTGCCCTGCACGGGGTCATCCTGAACTCCGACGCCATTGACAACTCTGCAGGCGTTGATTGCTCCGACCATGAAGTCAACATCAAGATCTTTGTTGACCGCATGGTGGCGGCAGGGAAACTTGATCCGGCCGAGCGCACCGATTTCCTCATGTCCATGACAGATGAAATTGGGCATCTGGTGCTGGAAGACAACATTGAGCAGAACATTCTCCTGCTCAATGACCGTCAGCGTGTGGTGGAGTGGAGCCCCAGCTTTGAACGCTTCATGGACTGGCTTGACGAGCATGCAGAGCTGGACCGCGAACTGGAAGCCTTGCCCAGCAACGCCCAGTTGCGGGAACGCCTGGCAACAGGGCAGGGCCTGACGTCGCCGGAGCTGGCAGTTCTGCTCGCCTACGCAAAGATGGAATTGGCCAAGGCGCTGAGCAACAGCGATCTGGCCGATGACCCCTGGTTCAAGAAGACGCTGCGCAGTTACTTCCCGGCCCAGGTTGCGGCACGCTTTGATGCTGAGCTGGACACGCACCCGCTCCGCAAGGAGATCATTGCCACGGTGGTGGCCAATGACATGGTCAATTTGGGTGGCATCACGTTTGCCTTCCGTGCCATGGAGGAATCCTCAGCCTCGGAAGTGGTCGTCGCGAAGGCCTTCGTTGCCCTGCACGAGATCTTCGATTTCGCTGCCATGAGCAGTGCGCTGCGGGAGTTGCCGCCAAGCTTCTCCACGGAGCAGTGGTCAACCGTGCATCTGGACATGCGCCGCCTTCTTGACCGTGCCGTCCGTTGGCTGGTCAACGAGGGCATAACTTCCCACAACATCGAAGACGTGGTCAACCGCTTCAAGCCTGTGGTGGGCACCTTGGGCGGGCGCATGGAGGAGTTCTTCCAGGGCGTTGACGTGGAGCGCGTCCAGACGTGGCGCAACCGTGCCGAAGCGTTCGACATGCCGGCGGACCTGGGCCGGCGCTGGGCTGAACTCTTTGAGACGTTCCCGCTCCTGGATGTGGCAAAGGTGAGTGAGTTCCTGACGGAACCCGAAGATGCCGTGGCCAGCGTGTACTACGCGCTGTACAACAGGTACGCCGTGGATGCCCTGCTCGAACGCATCACGGCGCTGCCGCGCAATGACAGGTGGCAGGCCCTGGCCCGTGCCGCGTTGCGCGATGACCTGTACGCCACCACGGCGGACATGACCAGCAACGTCATGGCCAGCACCGCGAGCGGCACCCCGTACATGGAGCGGATCCAGGCGTGGGAAGCGCAAAACCAGGAACAACTGGCTCGTGCCGTGCGCATGTTTGAAGAGGTCAATGAGCTTGAACAAGACGATATGGCGTCATTGTCGGTAGCATTGAGGCTCCTGCGTTCGATTGTGCGGCGCTAAAAAGCTGCGCAGATCCAACTGTTAGTGCTGTGCCCGCCGCCTGGGTGGCGGGCACAGCCACCCATCCTTTAGGAGCCCACATGGCCATCTTTGCCGACATGATCAGGGAAAGTTCGAACTTGGGCCCGGGCGACGCCGAGTGGCTGCACCTGTTGGTGGGCGACTGGCAGATGATCGCCGATTTGTCCTTTGCCGACCTGGTCCTATGGTTCCCGTCCGAGGGCAACGAGTATGTGGCCCTTGCCCATGTACGCCCGTCCACGTCCCACACCATGTTCCATGCGGACTTTGTGGGCGATCCGATCCAGCCGGAGCTTGACCCCTTGGTGCGGGCAGCGTGGGCGAGCCAAAATATTGAGCGTTCCCATGAGACCAAAATTTGGAACTCGGACATGGCCATGCGTGTTGAAGCCATTCCCATGGTGCGCAACGGCCGGACACTTGCCGTCATCACCACGCACATGGACCTCTCCAGCTCGCGGATGCCGTCCCGGCTGGAGCTGACCTACCGCCAGTGCGCCTACGACCTGTTGAAGATGGGCACCTTGGGGCTGTGGCCTGACTTCGCCTCACCCACGGGGTCACGCCGTGGCGCCCCCCGTGTGGGCGATGGGCTGCTGCGCCTTGATGTGGACGGCATTGTCCAGTACGCCAGCCCCAACGGTGTTTCCGCCTTCCGCAGACTGGGCGACGGCGAGTCGCTGGAAGGTCGGTCCCTGGCCGAGGTCACCACGGGGCTGCTCAAGGACCGCCGGATGGTCGATGAGTCGTTGCCGCTGGTTGTCACGGGGCGCATGCCGTGGCGGACGGAGATTGAATCACGCGGGGTGAGTTTGTCCCTGCGTGCCATTCCCCTGCGCGACGGCACGGAGCGGTTTGGGGCTTTGGTGTTGTGCCGCGACGTTTCTGAACTGCGGCGCCGGGAGCAGGAGCTGGTCACCAAGGACGCCACCATTCGTGAGATCCACCACCGGGTGAAGAACAACCTCCAAACAGTGGCGGCACTATTGCGCATGCAGTCCCGGCGCATGCACAGCGAGGAAGGAAAGCAGGGCCTGGAGCAGGCCATGCGCCGCGTGGCAACCATTGCCCTGGTGCACGAAACCTTGTCCCAGGGCCTGGCCCAGAATGTTGACTTTGATGAACTGATCGACAGGCAGTTCAGGCTTTCCGCCGAGGTGGCCTCGCCGTCGCAAAGAGTCCGTACCGAACGTGAGGGCGCCTTTGGCGAGCTGCCCAGCGATTTCGCCACACCCCTGGCCCTGGTGATCAACGAGCTCGTCACCAACGCCGTTGAGCACGGATTGCAGGACCGCGAGGGAACTGTGTGGCTGACCGCGCACCGCTACAAGAATGATTCAGGTGACGATGCCCTGACAGTTGGCATTGCCGACGACGGCGTGGGGCTGCCACCGGGGCACATCGCCGAAGGGCTGGGGCTGCAGATTGTCCGGACCCTGGTGACCAGCGAACTCGGGGGCACCATCGAATGGTCTCCGCGTCCCGGCGGCGGCACAGTGGTGACGCTGCAAATGGCCCTCTTTAGCCGCCATTAAACAACTGACCCGCAGAAAACGCCGAAAATCACGGTAAAACCGTGAATTTTCGGCGTTTTCTGCGGGTCAGTTGGAAAAAATGGGCTAGCTGGCGCGACGGGCGCGGGCCGCTCGGCGCTTCATGGCGCGGCGCTCGTCCTCGCTCAAGCCACCCCAAACACCCGCGTCCTGTCCTGATTCAATGGCCCACTTCAAGCAAGTGTCGACCACTGGACAGCGACGACATACGCTTTTTGCTTCCTCGATTTGCAACAAGGCAGGGCCCGTGTTTCCGACCGGGAAAAATAATTCCGGATCCTTGTCGAGGCAGGCTGCGCGACTACGCCAGTCCATGCTGATCACTCACTCCTTTTAAACGGGAGGCAATTTGTGAAAGAATTCACGTCAGGCCACATAAGAAAGGGCCCGCTATGGGCCCTCTAGGTCATTGACTTAAGCGTGTCATGTTAACTCTTTGTAAACAAGGGGTAAGAGATGATTTATTAGCTCATATCCGTGAGCGATACGTCACAATGAATCATCGAAGCGGGCCCTACTCCCCGCAAACTCCGATAGGGTGCTCTTGTGCAAAACGATCCTGCGACTCCCGCTGACCAGCCCCACCCCGAGCCCTCCGTGCCCGATACCGGCGGGCCCCATGGCGACGGCAACGCCCGCCCGGCCGGAGTCGTGGTGGTTGCCGCCGTTGTTGCGCTGGAATCTTTGGTTCTGGGAGTCCTTGGGGTTTGGTCCATTGTCCTGGCGGCGACGGCGCCAACCCATTCGCTGGCCAGCGGGGTATTCCTGATCATCTTGCTGTTGGCGTTGTCCGCAGGTTTGGCTCTGGTGGCTGTGAATGTCTACAGGGGATTCAGGTGGACACGGTCCGCCGCTTTTGTGTGGCAGCTGTTGATGGTGGCCATAGCCGTCTCAACACTCCTGGAGGGAAACATTCTGCTGGGACTGGCGATGCTGCTTCCTCCCGTGGCAGCCGCATATTTCTTGTTTACCCCCAAAGTGGTGGCATTTTCACTGCGTTCAGCGGCGGATAGCAACGTCCTGTAAATCCCGGTGCCACCTTGCCTGCATGGATTCCTTAGCTGTCAGCCGCTGGCGCGGGCAGCTGCGGAAACGGGAATTGAAACCACAGGCATTGCCCGCCATCCACCAGCACACCGCGGCCCGGTGGCTCGGAGCCAGCAGTGTCCAAGCGGACACCCAGCAGTTCGGCATCGGAGGGACGTTGGGGCTTCAGGACGATCCCTTGTTCCACCGTGCGCAGGCCCCACTCTAGGGGGAGCCGGGACAATGCCGCGCTGGGGTGGGGGAGCGCTGCCACAATGGTTGCCCCTGCCGCGAGCAGGGAGGTGACCCGCTCCTGCTCCAGGGGTGTCAGGCCCGCGGCGTTGTCCACCAGGATAATCCCAGCCGGGTCATCCGGCGGCAACGGCTGGAACAGCTGCACATGGTTGAGACGGCCCAGCGCACGCAGGAAGGTGGTCTTGCCGCTCTTGCTACCGCCCAGCACGGGAATAAGAGCGCCTGGACTGGGTGTCATGGAGAGCAAGTCCCGGCCGTCACCGCCCAGGCCCAACAACAACTGCTGCCGCTGGCTGCCCTCGCGGGCCGTTGCCTCTCGGAACCGCGGGACGGCGGTCTGGAGTTCTTCAAGGGTGAGGGAGCCCGGCAGCTCCGTCACCGCCAGGGTCCTGGCCGCATGACTTGCGCGTAGACGTGGGTGCGATGGCCGTTCCTGCCCGTGCACAAAAGGTGCAGTGCCAAGCTGGGCGACGTGCATTGTCTCGGGTTCCGAGCGGGCAGCGGCGGCATTGATGGGACCGCAAATCCCGGCGCGAGCCGGCACAGCCGTGAAGCGGGGCAGCCGCGGCCACAGGATGATGGATTCGGCGTTGCTGCCGCAGGGCAGGAACATCCTATTCGGGATGGCGGTTAGAAAGTGAGATGTGAGCAGTTCACGGCCTCCGCCCACAACCACCACGAGGCCACCACTGTTGAAGCGGACCAGCTCGGCCATGGCGTCTTCGGCCCACGGCCAGGGGCTTGAACGAAACGCACTCACCCAGCGACCCCAGTCGGTGATGCACAGAACCAGTGTTTGGGTGCTTGTCCTGGCCACCTCCAGCAGCCGGCGCACCAGGTGTGCCGCCGCCCTGGGCTGGTCGGTGTCGAGGCAGCTTCCCACCCACGGACTGTCCGCATGGGCGGCAAGGGACCCGTCGCCGTCGAGCAGATACAGCAAACGTCCCCGGGCGGAGGCGCCGGAGGCCAACCCCGCGTTGGCAGCCAGGAGTTGGCCGGCTGCCAGCGAAACGGCTGAGGAAGTTTCCGCCGTGGTGCCAAAACACGCCAGATGGGAGTGGTGTTCGGGGTGCCACAGCAAGTGTTCCAGGCTCTGGCGGTGCGGCACGTCCGTCATCCCCAGCAGCACAGCGCCAGGGAGGCCAGCGATTTCGCCAGGGTTCCCGTAGGCGGTTCCGTCCAGCGAAATGGCCGCCGGCAATTCAGGGGCGATGACCGCAGGTGCGCTACGACGTGCCGGATCCGCAGCCTGCCAGTCGTGCCACGTATTTCTGAAGAGTTCAGTGATAGCTTCGCTGTCGCCCGACGGAGGGGAAGACGCGGGGTCGACGGCGGACCCGCCGCGGAGCCGCTCGGAAAAAACTTCCACGAGCGGCAATTCTCCGTGGCCCTGGTGCGGCATCCGCAACGTGGCGCTTTGAAATTCCTCGGCTGGCGCCCCAGCCCTGCTGATGAATCCCCGCCCTGGCGTTGACACGCTGATGCTGGCGGCAGCACCTGTCCCGATCACATCCGCCGAGTCAAAAGTTGACTGAACACGCAGGCAGATGGAGCTGGTCACATTGGCTCGAATGTCGGCATTCAACGCGCCCTGCGGCCGCTGGGTGGCCATGACCAGATGGATGCCCAGGGACCGGCCCACGGCGGCGATGCGCATCAGCTCGGCCATGGCATCCGGATATTGATCCACCAGGATGCGGAATTCATCAATGACCACCACAAGGTGGGCCAGGGCGTGGCTGCCGGATGCGGTCCTCCCCGCACGGTACTGGTCACTGTCCGATGCCCCGGCCGCAGCCAGCGCCGCCTCCCTGTGGTGGAGTTCGGCTCGCAGGGAAGCAAGCATCCGATCCACCCCATGTCCGCCCAGGTCTGTCAGGAGCGAGGCCGTGTGCGGAAGGTTTGTCAGGGATCCCAATCCGGCTCCGCCCTTGAAATCAATGAAGATGAACTGCAGGTCGGCAGGGGAGTGGGCGGCTGCAAGGCTGCCCACCAAGGCGCGGAGGAATTCGGACTTCCCTGAGCCGGTAGTGCCGGCCACCAGCAGGTGTGGGCCATCACGGCGGAAATCAAACATGGTGGGGCCTGCGTTGGATTGCCCCAGGGCCACGGCCCGTAGCGGTCCCCCTGCGCAGGCGCCCCATGAGCTCTGGAGCTCGTGGGGGCTGAGCTGACGGGGCGCAGGGCTGGCAGCCAGGGCTGCCAGCGGCCCGGGACCGGGCCCGGCGGCTGTGCCGGCCCGGGAACGCGCATAAGCGTCGAAGGTCCTCGGCGCAACGCCGTCCGGCACAAATTCTGCATCCGCAAAACTGCCAATGACCCGGTTGCCCACGGCCTTCAACTCTACGACGGCGCTCCCAGCCCCGCCTCGGCTGCCCGTCCCAGGACCTGTTGCGGCGCCCGCAGTTTCGGGGGAAGGCGGGTAACTGGACGGTTGGGGGCCGGTCGGCGGAACCGCGGCCCTACTGGGAGCCGTTGCGCTGACGTGCGTGTCCGCACAGCGATCGGACACGAAAAACAGCACACGCAGGCCGGGCGGCAACACCGGTGTGCGGATTGCCGCTCCCGCCACCACCACAAGGACCCCCGCTGGACCTTCCTCAGCATCCGCGGCTCCTGGACCCAGATGGCCCAGTGCCTGCTGCGCTGCCTCAGTCGTGCCCGCCAGCACCGTGCGTGGAAGAAACCTCGCAGCCAACGGCAGCTGCCCGGCCTCGCCCAGCAGAACAACTGGAACAGCTGCGGCGTCCAGCTGCACGAGGACAAAGTTCAGCAGCGAGGCCACCGCGTTGGGCGGGCCGTGCACAGTGAGCGGCGCCGGACCCCAGCGCACACAAAAAGGCTGGCGGGACAGCAGGGGTGCCGAAAACGCGGGATCCATGGGAACCAGTAGCAGCCGGGCGGCTTGGGTGGCAGTGCCCAGGCGCAGCGCCAAGCCGCTGGTGCGCGAACCGCCAGGCGGTGGCGCACCGCCCGCCTGTGCGGACAGCAGTAGCGCCCCGGCATCGGGGAACGCCCAAGAAACCCGCCCGGCACCAAGCTTCACGGCCTGTGCCACGGCGGCCAGAAAGCCTCGGCGCCGTTTCCCGCCGCCGAATGCAGGCACAAGAACCGCCACTGCACCCATGGCAGCGAAGGCCAGAAACATCCACGACCCGGTGGCCAGCGCCAAGGCAAGGCCCATGAGCACGGGGAGGCAGCCGGCAGCAATCATGGCCCATCGCCTCCGGGAGGAGCTGGGACTGTGCTGGAGAATCTGGGGTTCCAGCGTGGCGGCATCGAGCAGGGGTGGCGTGGCAAGGTTAGGCGCAGGAGTCCGGGATCCGGGGTGTTGGCTGTCCGCGGTGACGGTGCTCCGTGTCGCAGAGCCGTTTCCGTGCGGGACGGCAGGGTCAAGAAACCTGAGCTGGAAAGTACTGCTTCCGCAGCCAACGGTGTCGCCCACTTCCACGGCAACTGTGCCCGCGACGGAAATGGCTTTGCTGGTGGGGCTGCACCCGGCACGGCAAATGGTGAAGCCGCTTGAACGGCCGGTGGCAGTCAGGGCGATGCCACGGGTCCCCACAACAAGTGTCCCGTGGTGCCTAGACAGTGCGGGGTCGGCCACAACTATGTGGCATTGCCCGCGCCCCACGCCGAAGGTTCCCCGGCGCAGGGAAAAAAGGGCTCCGGCATCCGGCCCGGAGCACACGGCCAGGACTGCTGTCACACCCTCGACGCCGGAACGGCTGGCAGTCCCGACATTGGGTGGCGGCTCCACGCGGCCCGGCCAGGCCACCACCACCGCCCCATCGACCAAGGGCGGTTGGCCGGCATGCAAAACTGACAGCGGAAGGCCGCCCACGCTAAAACTGCAGCCCGCCCCACGGCGGGCCAGGGCTTGCGCCAGGGATTGCCCTGAACAGGAGCCGGGTGCGGCGCCAGACGGCCAGGTCACAGTGAGTTCTATGGGCGCAGATGGCGCGGGCTCAACGCCGCCAACAGCCGCGCCCACACCTGCCACCAGCGTGACTTGAAGCAACATGGCAACTCCTCACCCAACACGCCCGCTCGTCCCACTGATCCCGAGCCTAGGCGAGGTGAACCGCCCCGTGGCGTCCGGCGTCGAACATTGTGCCCAAGCACCAACCCGGCATGGCCTGTGGGGGAATCAATCGAGGAGGCCAGGCGAATGGGGCCTGTGAGTCGCACCACCTAGGGGGGCGGCCGCTCTGATCGGTCGGGTAACCTAGGTAGGTAGATCGTGGCACTGTTGTGCCCATATATCGCTACCAAGCTACACAGGAGAGTTTGTGAACGCTGACCTAGTCGTCGTCGGTTCGGGTTTCTTTGGCCTGACCATTGCAGAACGTGCCGCCACCGAGTTGGGGCTGAAGGTAGCCGTCATTGACCGCCGCCACCACATTGGCGGCAATGCTTACAGCGAGAACGAGGCACAGACAGGCATCGAGGTGCACCGTTATGGGGCGCACCTATTCCACACCTCCAACGAACGCGTATGGGAGTACGTGAACCGCTTCACCGCGTTCACCAACTACCAGCACAAGGTGTACACAGCCCACAAGGGTGAGGTGTACCAGATGCCCATCAACCTGGGCACTATCAATCAGTTCTTCCGTTCAGCCATGGGCCCGGGTGAGGCGCGTGCGCTGATCCAGGAGCAGGCTGGCGAGCTGGCCGGCACCGATCCGTCCAACCTGAATGACAAGGGCATCCAGCTCATTGGCCGCCCCCTCTACGAGGCTTTCATCAAGCACTACACGGGCAAGCAGTGGCAAACGGACCCCAAGGACCTGCCGGCGTCGATCATTTCCCGGCTGCCTGTGCGCTACAACTACGACAACCGCTACTTCAACGACACCCACGAGGGTCTGCCGGTTGACGGCTACACCGCGTGGATTGAGCGGATGGCCGATCACCCGAACATTGAAGTGGTGCTGAACACCGACTTCTTCGACGACGGCGAATACTCCCGCAAGGCCGTCATCGGCCAGGTCCCGGTCATCTACACCGGAGCCGTTGACCGCTACTTTGACTACGCCGAGGGTGATTTGTCCTGGCGCACCATCGATCTGGAGCAGGAAGTGCTGCCGATCGAGGACTACCAGGGCTGCGCCGTCATGAACTACCCGGATGAGGAGCAGAAGTTCACCCGGATCCACGAGTTCCGCCACTTCCACCCGGAACGCGAGTACACCAAGGACGCCACTGTCATCATGCGGGAGTTCAGCCGATTCGCCGAAAAGGGCGACGAGCCGTATTACCCGGTCAACACCAGCGATGACCGCAGCAAGCTGCTGGCCTACCGCGATCTGGCCCGCGGCGAGAACAACGTGCTGTTTGGTGGCCGTTTGGGCACCTACAAGTACTTGGACATGCACATGGCCATCGGTTCCGCCTTGAACATGTATGACAACAAGATCAAGCCGCATTTCACTGGCGGAGCGAAGCTGCAAAGCGGAGGAGTTGACGCGTGAGCGTAGTTGAAGCGCAAACAAAGTTGGCGGTCCTGCAACGGGTCATTCTGCCCACAGAGGCACAGGTGGATACTCTTCCGCTGTACGTGGACGCCGGCTCAGCCAGCGGCATTCGCTTGCGGGAAAACGATGAGCTGGCCCGGAGCCCGAAACTCCCCGAAGACAAGCTGCAACTCTTCAGCTCCGGGGGTGCCGGCGTGCACTTTGATGACATCAATTCGCGCCGCTCCATGAATGTTCGTGCCGGTGAGCAGGTTTCCTTCGGGACATACTTCAACGCTTTCCCTGCGAGTTACTGGCGGCGCTGGACTGATGTACGCACCGTCCGACTGGAGGTCACCACCACCGGCAGCGGTGCCATTGCCGTCAGCAAATCCAACGCCCGTGGTTCAATCCAGCACGTGGAAAGCATCAGCGTCAACGGCGCCGAGACCACCACATTTGACCTCACTTTGGTGCCCTTTGGCGACGGCGGCTGGTACTGGTTTGACTTGGCAGCAGGTCACGACGGGCTGACGTTGGTTGATGCTCAGTGGACGCTGCAGGAGGCTCCGCGAAGCTCCGGTCAGGTGACGTTGGAAATCACCACCATGAACAAGCCGGACTTTTGCCTCAATAATGCCCGCATTTTGGCCGCTAACCCGGATGCGTTGGAAAACGTCAAGGAAATCCTGATTGTCGACCAAGGTTCCAAGAAGGTGCGCGACGAAGAAGGCTTTGCCGAGGTCAGTGCCGCATTGGGCGGAAAACTTCGCATCATCGACCAGGGGAACCTGGGCGGTTCCGGCGGCTTTGCCCGCGGCATGTATGAAGCAGTGGAAAACGGCAGCGACTACGCGTTGTTGTTGGATGACGACGTGGTGGTGGAACCCGAAAGCATCTTGCGGATGCTGGCCTTTGCTGATCGTTGCAAGAAGCCCACCATTGTGGGCGGTCACATGTTTGACCTGCACAACCGCAGCGTCCTGCACACCTTTGGTGAGGTGGTGGATCCGCACCGCATAGTTCCAGCGGCCCCGCACGCGGACATGGAGATGCGCCACGACTTCAGTGTTGCCAACCTGCGCCAGACATCTTGGCTGCACCGGCGCGTAGACGTGGACTACAACGGATGGTGGATGTGCATGATCCCCACCGCCGTCATCCGCGAGATCGGCTTGTCCCTTCCCCTGTTCATCAAATGGGACGACGCCGAGTATGGCTTGCGTGCCCGTGCAGCCGGTTTTGCCACCGTCAGCCTGCCCGGCGCAGCCGTGTGGCACGTGTCCTGGCTGGACAAGGACGACATGGTGGGCTGGCAATCCTACTTCCACGAACGCAACCGCCTCATCACCACCTTGATCTACAGCCCCTATCCCAAGGGCGGCCGCGTCCTGCGCGAGTCCGTGCAGGCGGACGTGAAGCACCTGGTGTCCATGCAGTACTTCACCGAGCATGGCAGGCTGGAAGCCCTCAAGGATATTTTCAAGGGCCCGGAACAGCTGCATGCCACCTTGGCAACGAAGCTGCCGGGAATCAATGCCCTGCGGGCACAGTATGACGACGCCCAGCTGAAGGAAAATGTCGACGATTTCCCTGCACCTGTGCTCGGACGCGGCCCGATGGCTGGCACGCCTATGGGCCTGCCGCACAAGAAAGACCTGGTTTCCTGGGGGATCAAGACAGTGGCGCGCCAGCTCGTCAAGACGCCGGACCCGGATGCTGCGATCCGCCCCCAGGGCGTGCTGGCGCACCGGGACAGCCGCTGGTTCCGCCTTGCCCACTATGATTCCGTGGTGGTGACCAATGCCGAAGGCACGGGCATGTCCTGGTACCGCCGTGATCCCAAATTGCTGCGCTCCATGTTGGCAGAGTCGGCCCGGCTTCACCTTCGACTTGCCAAGGAGTGGGACGAATTGGCCGAACGCTACCGTGGTGCCGTGGCGGAAATAACGTCAATGGAGTCCTGGAAAAAGACCTTCGACGAGCATTCCGCGGATGGTCAGTAGATGCCAGCTGTCAATGGTGAGCTGACCACTCCGGGTGCAGGGCGTGGTCTGTTGGATGTGTATTCGAACAGGTTCCTGCTCAAGTTGTTGGTGCGCAAGGAAATCAAGGTTCGCTACAGGGGCTCCGTGCTGGGCCTGCTGTGGTCCTATGTGAAGCCGCTCATGCAGTTCATGATCTACTTCGTTGCACTCGGCATTTTCCTGAACCTGCAAAAGGCGACGCCGAACTACGCGATCTACCTGTTCTCGGGAATTGTCCTGGTCAACTTCTTCACCGAGACCCTTGGAAATGCCACCCGTTCTATCGTGGACAACAGGGACTTGATTCGCAAGATCTACCTGCCACGGGAGCTCTTTCCCGTGTCCACCGTTTGGGTTTCCGCCGCACACTTCCTGCCACAAGTGGTGATTCTGGTGGGTGCCAGCCTGCTCGTCGGGTGGCAGCCATCAATCTTCCAGTTGCTTGCCGCCGTTGCCGCCTTCATCATTGTGGCGATTCTTGGTATGGGTTTGGGGCTGCTTTTCGGGGCCGTCAACGTGTACTTCCGCGACTCGGAGAACATTGTGGACATGATCCTCATGGTGGTCACCTGGGCCTCGCCGGTGCTGTACCTGTGGACCATGGCCAGGGACGCCCTGGGCCCATGGTTCTTCCTCTACCAGGCCAACCCGATGACAGTGGCCGTGGAGATCTTCCACTGGGCTTTCTGGTACCCAACCTTGGGTGCGGATCAGATTGGAATGGTGGAGCTTCCGCCCAATCTGATTGCGCTCTGGTTGCCTGTGTCCTTGCTGCTCTCACTGGTTGTGCTGTTCGTTGGCCAACTCGTCTTCCGGCGCCTCGCCGTTCACTTTGCCCAGGAGCTCTAGCATGCCGGTTGCTGAAACTGTCGCTGACAATATCGCCATAACCTGCCGTAACTTGCGCAAGGTGTTTGTGCTGCGCAACACCCGGTCCATGAAAGAATCCATCGTGTGGCTCGCGAAGGGCCGCAAAGGTGATTTGTCCAAGCGCTTCGACGCCTTGAAGGACATCTCCTTGGATGTGGCCCAGGGTGAGACGGTTGCCTTGCTGGGCTTGAATGGGTCAGGCAAGTCGACCTTGCTGAAACTGATTTCAGGTGTTCTTCAGCCCGACGGCGGAACGGTCCGGACCCGCGGAAGGGTGGCCGGGCTCATCGAGGTTGGTGCCGGATTCCATCACGATCTCAGCGGACGTGACAACGTCTACCTCAACGGCGCTATTCTTGGCATGACCGAGAAGCAGATCGACACCATGTTCGATTCGATCGTGGAGTTCTCCGAAATTGGCGAGTTCATTGATACCGAAGTGAAGTTTTACTCTTCCGGCATGTACTTGAAGCTGGCGTTTTCCATCGCCGTCCACACGGATCCCGAAGTGTTTCTCATCGACGAAATCCTGGCTGTCGGGGACGAGCCGTTTCAGCGCAAATGCATCAAGAAGATCAAGGAGCTGGCTGCCGCCGGCAAGACGCTTTTTGTTGTCAGCCATGACCTGGATCTGGTGTCCACTGTTTGTGAACGTGGAGTCTTGTTGGAGCATGGCAAGGTTGTCATGGATGGCGAGGTTCATGCGGTGGTGAAGGAACTGCGCAGGCGGTCTGAGACCGACTAACCGCGCAGGCCAATTTGGATTGTTTTGTTGTTAGCTGCCGGGCATGTGGTCCGGCAGGTTTTGAGTTTGTTAGGAAGCGGTGCTGGAGTGACTTGGTGGGAAGCTGTACCTTTGGTTTTGATAGCGGGGGCAGTCTTTGTTGTGCCTGGTCTTGTTTTTTCGCTGGCCGTTCGCGTTCGGGGCCTGGCCGGCTTATTGTTGGCCCCCGTATTTAGCGTGGCCATGGCCAGCGTCCTTTCGCTGGTTCTACCGCTGGTCAAGGTGGGCTGGACGCCGGTCTCCTATGGTGTCGGCGTACTGGTGGTCTCGGCGGTCGCGTTCGGCATCAAGACTGCCTTGGCCCGGAAATGGCCGGATCCTGTTTGGGAACCTCAGCGAAGGCCAGTCATCCTTGCCTCGGTGGCAGGCCTGGTGGGGGCCGGCGCCCTCATTGCGCTGCAGTTGGGAACAGCGTTCCAGTCGCCCGAGAACATCTCACAAACGTACGACAATGTCTTCCACCTCAACGCTGTTCGCTGGGCCATTGAGTCGGGAAATGCTTCACCGCTGAATCTTGGTGCTTTTACTGGCATCAGTGCCTACCCCTCAGCCTGGCATGCGATGACCAGCTTGGTCGCGATGTCCACTGGTGCGAGCATCCCCGTTGCTGTCAATGTGACCAGCATCGCCATCGGCGCTTTTGTGTGGCCCCTTGGTTGCCTGTACTTGGTTCAGCGTTTGGTGGGACAGCGTGTTGTTGCCACCGTCATGGCCATGATCTTCGTCTCGGCCTTCACCGGCTTCCCCTTGCTGATGGTTGATTGGGGCGTCTTGTATCCAAACCTGCTGTCCATTTCACTGCTGCCCGCAGCCATGGGGCTTGCCTTTAGCGCCCTGGGAGTCGCCAAGGGTTACCGTCCGAGCACTCCCGTAGCCTGGCTCTTGGTCCTGGTGTCCGTACCGGCAGTGGCTGTTTCGCACCCGAGCACGTTGATGGCCTTGCTTGCTTTTGTTCTGCCCGCGGTTGTGTTCTTGGTTTACGGCCGGGTAGTCCAACTGCTGCCGGCCAACACGCCGGAGCGTCGCCGCAGCCTGTGGGGCATCGCCGTGATCGTTGTTGGGTTTTTGGCAGTGCTTGCGATCGTGTGGCGTAAATTCCGCCCACCGTCTGGTGCAGCTTCCTGGGGTGCTGTGGAGAGCCCGCCTCAAGCCATCGGCGAAATCCTTCTCGGTGGGGCCATGGGGCGTCCGGCGGCAGCCATCATCGCGATTTGCATGTTGGTTGGAATCTTCCGGATTATGGTCACTCGCAAGCAATTGTGGGTTCTTGGCACATTCGTCGTTGCCGCAGTGCTCTTCTTTTACGCTGCGGGGTTGAATTTCAGTCCTCGGTGGTACCTCACCGGCGTCTGGTACTACGACAGCTACCGTTTGGCTGCCCTATTGCCCGTCGCCATGCTGGGGCCGGCAGTGATTGGGGCTACGTATCTTTGGGACGAGGCCCACCGCCGATTGGCTGCCTTGCGGGGCCAGTCCTCAAAGGGCGAATCGTCTGTTCCGGCGATGAAGCCCCAGCGACGGGCAGCAGCCTTCACGGCTGGAATTCTCGTCCTCGTTTTCATGACCCAATTTGGCGTTATGACCTGGGCCGTTGAACGCACCCACTGGTCCTACAAGTCCACAGAGGCGGCGGGACTGCTCACACCCGATGAGACAGCGCTGCTTAACCGGATTGGGGACCATGTGGAACCTGGGGCGGTTATTGCCGGCCTTCCCAGTAGCGGGACCGCGTTGGCTTATGCTTTTTCCGGACGAGAGGTCATGCAGCCGCATATCTTGACCACCCATGGTGACGACGTCGACATCGTCAATGCGGGACTCAAGAGTGCTGCAGACTTTCCATGGATTTGCGATTCGGTTCGTGCACTAAACATCAAGTACGTGCTCGATTTTGGCACCAGGACGGTAACCGGAACCATGCCCGGCTATGGTGGCATCTTGGACCTGTCCGAGTCGCCTGCGCTGGAACTTGTTGACCAACAGGGTGAAGACGCCAAACTATTTAGGGTCAAGGCCTGCTGGTAGGCCGTGGCGCAGGCGGGGAATGCGCCGTCATGGCCTGGTAACAAAGAAACGCCCCGGTCCTGGGACCGGGGCGTTTTGGTTGTTCAGACAATGTGCCGACTATGCCTCGAGCAGTGAGAGCAGGTATGCTCCGTAGCCGCTCTTCAGGAGTGGCTCCGCCCGTAGCCGCAGCTCGTCGTCGTTCAGGAAGCCCTGCCGCCAGGCGATCTCCTCGGGTGCGCCAATCTTCAGGCCCTGCCGGCTCTCAACAGTGCGGATGAAATTAGAGGCATTGTTGAGGTCGTCGAAAGTTCCAGTGTCCAGCCAAGCGGTGCCACGCGGGAGAATCTCCACCTGCAGTTTCCCCTTGTCAAGGTAGTGCCGGTTGACGTCAGTGATTTCCAGTTCGCCACGAGGTGAGGGTTTCAGGCCCTTGGAGATCTCGACAACGTCGTTGTCGTAGAAATACAGCCCAGGAACCGCGTAGTGGCTCTTGGGCACCAGCGGCTTCTCCTCGAGGGAGATGGCTTTGCCTTCGTCGTCGAATTCAACAACGCCATAGGATTTGGCATCCTTGACCCAGTAGCCGAACACGGCGCCACCATCGATATTGGCGTGGCGGCGCAACTGCGTGCCCATGCCGGGGCCGTAGAAAATATTGTCACCGAGAACCAAGGCCACAGTGTCGTTGCCAATATGGTTTTCGCCCAGGATAAATGCCTGGGCCAGGCCGTCCGGTGACTCTTGCTTCACATAGCTGATGGATACGCCGAATTGCGAGCCATCGCCAAGCAGTCTCTTGAACTGCTCCGAATCGTGAGGTGTTGTCACCACCAAAATATCCCGGATTCCGGCAAGAATCAGGGTTGAGAGTGGGTAGTAGATCATGGGTTTGTCATAGACGGGCACCAGCTGCTTGCTGATACCATGGGTAATTGGATGCAGTCTCGAGCCAGTTCCGCCCGCAAGGATAATTCCGCGCATGAAGTAATCATCGCCGCATGTCTTGGCAGAACGCAAACGGGGGACCGTCCTGGTGAGCCCAAGCGTGAAAGTCTCCAGTTCGCTGGAGAGGATCGCGGCCCAAGCCCATGCCCGAGGTCATACGTTGGAAGATTAGGTACTCTTTGAGCAGCAAACGATTGGTGAATGACGCAACCACAGGGACTTGGTTCGGCACGTTGCTCGATCCCAGGAACAACAGCCTGAACCTCATCCGGCTCATTTTGGCCTTGGCTGTCCTCGTTCACCATAGCTGGCCACTGGCGGGAGTGCCTGGGGAGCCCGAGTTCGCCGGGGATAGCCTTGGTGGCTGGGCGATTGCTGGTTTCTTTGGACTTAGCGGGTACTTGATTACTTCCAGTCGCTGGTCAAACCGACTCGGGACCTACCTGGTTCATCGCATTGCCAGAATCATGCCAGCGTTCTGGGTTTGCCTGTTGACCATGGTGTTTGTGTTTGCGCCGATTGGTTACGTGGCCGCCAACGGAAATCTGCAGGGGTACCTCACGGCGCCCCATTCGCCACTGAACTTCCTGATCTCAAACGCCATGCTGGAGGTTCGGTTTTACGACATTGCTGGGACACCGTTGAATGTCCCGTATGCAGGTGCATGGAACGGATCTTTGTGGAGTCTGTACTACGAGTTCTTGTGCTACCTCATTATTGCGGCACTTGGCACCGTGGCATTCGTGCGGAAATCACGCTGGCCCGTAACAGCTGCTTTTCTCCTCTCGGTGCTGGCTCAAGCAAACATAGACTCCATCAGCCGCTTGACCAATGACAACTTCGACGTTGTCCTGCTGCTGCGTTTGCTGCCCTTCTTCCTTGGTGGCGCCACTGTCTTTGTCTGGAAGGACAAGATTGGATTCCACTGGATCCCCGGAGTGCTGTCGCTCTTAGCTGCATTTGTTATTTCCTCGACAGTCCCTGAATGGGGAGGCCAGGCATCTGCAGTATTTGTAACTTATGGCGTCATTTGGATTTCGACAGTCCTCAGACAGCCTCAACTGATTGCCAAAAATGACATTTCATATGGTGTCTATATTTACGCGTTTGCGGTGCAGCAGCTGCTTGCCGTGTTTGGGGCTCACACCTGGGGCATCCTGTGGTTCAGCCTGGCCGCTGCGGCGATAACCGTCCCGCTGGCAATAGGAAGTTGGCTTCTGGTCGAACAGCCAATCATGCGCCGGGTGCGTGGCCGCAAGGCTGGCAAGCCAGCTGTGCCGCAAGCTTCCCCGGCCCCAGAACCGGTGGCCGACGCCGGGTCCGTGAATCTTGTGAACGGCAACGATGCACGCTGAACCGCTCACTGTTGCCAGTGGGGCGGACCGCCGCGTTAGCCTGCCCGCGAACCCTTCGTCGCCGGCAAAATTGCTTGGTGCCGTGACCATTGCGTTCGTCGCGTTCGCACTTACTTTTTCCTTGCGCTCCGCGGGGCTCCTGTACGGCTCCTGGGTCCTTCTGCTCTTTGGTGTTCTGCTCGTACTGATTCCGGTGTCCAGACACTTGTCGGGCCGGATCCTGTGGACCCTGCCGGTCATTTTTGGGCTTGTGCCGCTCCTGTGGTGGATTCCGCTTGACTGGCCCCCGAATGTGCGTTCCACGATGCTGTTGTCGACGGCTGTCGCCGTCGTCGTTTTTTGTGGCCTCTGGTTTCCAACCTTCAGGGGAGAGGGACGCCGCCTGCTTCCACAGGTCAGCGGCATTGACGCAGTGCCGCTGCTTGCTGCCGCGGGCGCTGTCTTTGTGACCTTTCAGGACTTGACTGTCCGCCGTGTAGATGACGCCATGGCACTGCTCCTGATGGCTTGGGACAATGCATCGCATTTTGATATTTTCCACATGCAGCGGATACACGGAACGGTCTTGCCGTTGGCTGGGCCTACTGGGGACGGGAGCCGGTGGGCTTTCTCCGACTACCCCCAGGGCTTCCACAGTACTTTGGTGTTGTTGAGCGAGCTGGCGCGGAAGAATGATCCCGGTGTTTGGGAGACCGAGCTCATTACTTTTGCGAACTTTTCGGCTGTCCTGAACATAGCGATCGTGGTTCTCATCGTGGCTGCGGTCTGTTCCCTGCCCGCACTGAGGCGAGCACCGGCCATCGGTGTTCCGATCGCTGTTTTAGTGGGCAGTGGCTGGTTGTTTGGGCCTGGCGCGTTGGCTTCCATGCACGGTTTTTCGAATTTCTTTTTCACCACTGCCCTCGTCGGAGCAGCCATCGTCTTGTTCCACTCCATGGAGCGGGTATTTGATCCGCTGCCGTTGATCGCTGCCAGTGCCTGCCTTTCTGCAGTCATGCAGAACTGGGTTTTGCTCGGCGTGTTCCTGTTGCCGTGTGTTGTGGCATTGCTTTTTGTGACCCCGAAAGGTCGATGGAAGGCATCACGGGGGGAACTGCTGACAGTGATCTTGCTGGCATCCGTCGTTGCCCTCTCTGCAGCAACGGCAGCCAGCCAATTGCTGACGGTCAAGGCTGAGGGGATACTGTACGCCATAGGCGGTGTGCCGTTGCCAGATTTTGGCCTCCTCATTGCTTCGTTGCTGTTCCTGGCCGGCGCGGCCTTCTTGCTCGGGGGACGCGGTAGGCCAGGTGCTCCGTCGGCGGTTCGCACCAGATGGAGCCTAGGTTCGATTTGGGTTGCCCTGGCCCTTGCCGTAGCCATGGCTGCAGCGCAATTGGCCAAGACTGGTGCGCTGAGCTACTACATGCAGAAGTTCTCCATCGCTTTGGCTTTGCTTGCACTGCTCGGTTTGGCCCTGGCCGCCAATGGCCTGCTCGAACCGGGCAGGCCGTTGGTCCACCAAAGGGCACGCCAACGCCCAGGACGGCTGCTCGCGGCCAGCATGGTTGTTTCCATCGGATTCACCCAGGTCTTTGGGTTTACCTTGCCCTTGAAGGAGATCGGCATGCCGCCAACGGCGGAGTCGGGGCTGCAGGCCGCAAAACAGCGGGCTGCCGTCAGCACGGGCTCTGTTGCCGGGGGCCGGCTCCTGGACGCCGTCAGGCGGAGCGAGGGTTTGGCAGGTCCTGTCATGTACTTGACCACGAACCCCAACGATGTGGACGTAATTCTGGCCCAGCAGTGGTTTGACGGACTTCGCGGCAACTATACCGAACATGGCTGGACACTTTCGCTGAATATGTTCCCGCTCAGTGGTGGACCCGAGAACTTGCGCAAGGTCATCGTTGACATCAAATCGGAAGACCCTGCGGCCGTGATAGTTGTTGACCCGGAGAACCAGGCAGCCCTCGATCAGATCATGGCAAGCCTGAACTAGGATCATTGCCACCAGCCGCCATTGCTGGTCCGGGAGAGCCGGAAATGGGTGAGGGTCCAGACACCCAGTGTCTGGACCCTCACCCATTGGTGGTGATGCTAGGCAGGCTTGACGTCTGGCTGGCCGTCAATCCAGTCTGCCAGCCGTTCAATGCCCTGCTGAAGGTTGAATCGAGGCGTCCAGCCCAGGACATCGCTGGCTGCAGCAATGTCGGCCCAGGCGTGGCGCACATCGCCCTGGCGGTACTGGCCGGTTACATGCGGCGTCGGCGCACCATACCGTGCGGCGATGGTCTCCGCGGCGGTTCCAATGGTCTGGAATTCACCGGAGCCAATATCCAAAGGCAGGTGGTGGGTGCGTTCTGATGTTGCCCCAGCCACCACCGCCGATGCCACGTCGTCAATCAGGATGAAGTCGCGGCGAACCTGGCCGTCCTCGTAGAGGGGAATGGAACGCCCCCCCATTGCCATGCGGCAGAACAGGCTCATGATGCCCGTGTACGGGTTGATCAGGGATTGGCCGGGACCGTACACGTTTTGGAGGCGAAGAATGGCTGTCTCCACGCCGTAGGACTTCGCCCAGGCCTGCAGAATGTTCTCCTGGGCCAGCTTGGTGGCACCGTAGACACTGACCGGCGCCGGGAAAGTTTCCGTCGCATTCATGGCGGTGGGCTCTGAACCGGGGAAGTCCCACTCGGAGTTGTCCAAGGTCTCACTGGTGCGCTGCCCCGGGTAGAAGAGACTGCCATCTTTCCCGCGCCAGGCACCCTCACCGTAAACAGCGCGGCTGGAGGTGAGCACAATGCGCCGGGGAAGAGCTTTGTGGCGATTGAGGCCGTCCAGGAGCTGGGATGTCCCCACAACGTTGACGTGAGTGTGTCGAGTGGACTCCTCCAGCGACTGACCTGTCCCCGTCTCGGCAGCCAGGTGGATGACCACGTCAGGCTTGATGGAGGGAAGAATCTGGTCCCAGGTGGACGCCTCGGTGATGTCTGCGACGATCAACTCAACACCCTCAGCGAGTGTTTCCGGACGTTCACCAGTTTCGTGAATCTGTGGATGCAGATTGTCCACCACCACAACCCGGCCAAAGGACTGAAGGAGTGAGGCGGAAATGGCGCATCCAATGAATCCTGCACCACCGGTGACGAGGACGGTTTCCGACCGTTGTGCGGGGGAACTGTGCATGGTGATTTACTTTCTTGGTTAAATTGGGATTGCAGGTAAGTTCAGGGGAAGGAGCTAGGAACCGAAGACGTGACGGCTCAGAACCTTCGCTGCCTTGGTGTCTCGCGACAGCAAGGCCTTGGGCACCAGCGCCAGTGCGTGTGCCCGCGAGGTCAGCCTGAGTTTTGCGGCGCGTGCTGCTTTGCTCCAGCCGAGTTCCGTGGCCTGTGCTGCAGATACTGCAAAGTAATCTCGCTCGCCGATGAATCGTGACCCGTCGGACAACTTGGATGAGGACGCGCTGTGTGAATGGCGGCGGTAGGAGAAGCAGACCGTCGGGTCAATGAGCAGCTGGTCTCCGGCGTAGATCATGTCCATGATCAGGGCCAAATCCTGAATGATCGGGAATCCGTCACGGAAATCGACGGCCCTGATCCTGTCGGTGCGGAACGCCAGTGACGGCCAATAGAGCCAGTCGCCATGCATGAGATTGGCGGCGATGGACTCACCGGAGACAAGCTGGGGACCATTTCCGTGGGGCCGGACCACCTTTTGCTTGATCATGTCGACCAAGGTGCTCACGACGACGCTGTTCTCATCGATGACCTGCACGCCGGGCTGGATAATGCCGGCGTTGGGGAAGCGCGCATGTGCTGTGGTGATGGCGTCAACGTAGTTGGGGAGCAGGACATCGTCGCAGCCAAGGATGACCATCATGTCCTCGGTGGCCAGGGATACACACGTGCGGTAGTTTGCCGTGATGCCTTCGTTTTGCGGCTTCCGGATGTACTTGACACGTTCGTGGTTCAGGGACGTCACGTACTCCTGAATTTCCAGATCAGGATAGGCGTCGTCAACCACAGTCAGCAGCCAATCGTCACTGGTTTGAGCCAGAACACTTTTGACTGTTTCTTTCATGTAGCCGGGGTCTCCCCAGTAGGGGATGAAGATATCCAAAGGCATGGTGGGTACATCTCTTTCTCCCCGAAGTTGGGGTGGCGCTTAGCTTGCTTGTTCGCCGCTGTTCGGTGAGTCATCTGTGCGTGACGGGTGCGATTCGCCGGTTAAAGCGTCAATTTTTGATTCGAGCCGTTCCAGCTGCACGCGCAGAATCGCGGCCTCTTCCGCCAACACGCGAGTCTCATCCTCCACAATGGAAATCTCCCACGACAGGTGCAGGCAAACTCCAAGTGCCAGGACAATGCTGAGGGCAAAGAGGAGATTCGAGGGCACCTGGACGCTCAGAAGCTGTGCAACTATTTCAAGCAGACGGGGGAAAGCGGCCAAGACAAGTGTTGCGAATCCAACAATCAGCCAGAGCGTGGCGTATTTTTCCCGGATTTTCTTCCGGCGAAGCATGTCAAAAACAATGAAAAGAATAACTAATGAAAGTACTAGTGCAGCAATAACCGGCATGGCCAGATTCACCCTACTTCAGCTTCGGTTTGGACGATGGAGGAGGGTTTTCTGGTCAAGGCAAACAGCAAGGCAAAAATGCTCCGCCCCAAGTAGATTGCAGCCTTTAATGGATTATGGCTGGGTGTTCCGGCCTGGCGGGGCCGCATTTCAACAGGTACTTGGGTGACCCTGCACCCCGATCGAATGGCTACCACCAAGGAGTCGATGGTGTCACCGAGGTATTCCGCAGGGTAATGGTCCAAATACTGTGCAATGCCACGAGTGTTGGCCGCCCGGAATCCGGAGGTGACATCGGTTAGTCGGGTTCCCGCCAGTTTGGAAATGGTCCTGGCAAGAAAAACCATGGCCCACTTTCGCGGGCCGCGCACCTCATAGTTGCCCTTGTCTGCGAAACGGGCACCGATGGAGATGTCGGCAACAGCGAGCCCCTGCAGTACTACGGCAATATCCTTCGGGTCATGCTGACCGTCGGCATCGACCTGGATGACGGCCTGATATCCGTTTCTGCTCGCATACTTGAAGCCGGCACGCATGGCTCCGCCAACACCTAAGTTGAAGGGCAGGTCAAGCACGGTTGCCCCGGCGGCAGCGGCCACCTCGGAGGTATTGTCTGTGGAGCCGTCATTGACGACAAGGATGTCGTACTTCTCTGGGCGGGCCAGCACCTCGCGTACGGTGTTGCCGACAGCCAGACCCTCGTTCCAAGCCGGCATGATGACAAGGATACGTGAAAGAGGTGGTTGGGTCATGGTCTCTAATCTATACCAATCGGGTTCTAGGGAATGGGTTGACGGGATGCGCCAGAGGGGGTGTGGTCTAGTCCTGACCGTAGTTTTTCGCTGAATGGCGGAGATATATCTTGGCGAATGTGTTGGGAACCACTTTTAGCATTAGTGCGGCGACGGCAAACTTGGGCTTGACGATGGCTGCCGCGAAAATCCAGGAAATTCTTAGGTTGCCCCGGCAGTCATCAATGGTGGCCTGGGCCGCTGGCTGGTGGTTGAGCTTCATGATGGCGCTTTGTGCCACGATCAAGGTGACCAGCAATCGCATGGTTGCGTACGGTTTTGCGTACTTGCCAGTCCATAAATCCTCGGGGAGGTGTTGATGTAGATCGTTCAGTGCCAACTCCGCATCCGCCCGGGTCGGTATGCGTCCCCACGTCAACGAATCGGAGGAAATGTAGTAGCGGTGCAGCG
This sequence comes from Arthrobacter sp. HLT1-20, assembly GCF_054510895.1. Classification (NCBI taxonomy): domain Bacteria; kingdom Bacillati; phylum Actinomycetota; class Actinomycetes; order Micrococcales; family Micrococcaceae; genus Arthrobacter; species Arthrobacter sp. HLT1-20. The sequence continues at coordinate 89,651 of NZ_JBTNDR010000013.1, forward strand.
GAGTTGAAGAGCTGGAAACCTTGCGTGCTCGGGGGAACAGGATGATGTTGATCATCATGTCCTCGAAACGCGTTGCACCCTCGGGAAAGCTAATCCCCTTGAACAGTGATCGTCGGTACACCCGGTCCCAGGCGAAGGGAAGAATCTCATCCACCATGGCTGCGCGCATGGCTTCCACACCCGTGCATTGGCCGATGAATTGGCTGTGGCGGGATGCTTGGCTTCCATTGGGGCGAACCACGAAGTGTCCTGCGATCGAAATGTCCACTTCTTCAGTCAGGGCTGCCATATGGTGTTCCAGGAATAGTGGAAGAAATTCATCGTCGGAATCCAGGAACGCGAGGAATGCGCCCGATGATTCCCGCAATGCCTTGTTGCGAACACCCGAAGGGCCCACGTTCGCATCCAAGTCGACTAGTCTCAGCCGGGAATCTTGGGTGCTGGAAATGATGGCATTGACAACCTCAACGGTATTGTCTGTCGATGCATCATTGACAATGAGCAGTTCAAAATCCGTGAAAGTCTGCGCGAGGACGCTCATGATGGCGCGTTCTACGGTTGCCGCCGCGTTGTAGCACGGCATGACGATGGAGACCTGGGGTTCAACGCTCATGGATGATGTCCTCTGGATTTGGCAGGGCTTGAGTCGGTTTCCGGCTGTAGTGCAGCACACCGACAGTGTGGACGACGGCCCCGAGGATGGGACCTATGAGGAGACTGACGACAACTGTTCCGGCCAGTGGGGTGGGCAGGAACAGCAGCGCCACTGAAACCGCGGTTGCCACCACCCAGCCGGCCAGGTAGAGCCGGTGCTTGCCGAGGGCCATTGCCGCCGTGCCGGTCAGTGTGAGGATGGCCAGAAACGCAGCGTCAAGTGTCAGGGCCCCCAGCAGCAGGCCATCAACGGAATAGTCCGGGCCGAAAATGAGCATGATGTAGGGGCCCACCAGGGCAGCGAGACAGGCTCCCACGACTCCCAAAATGACAATCACGGCAAATGGCTTGGCCAGAACCTGACGAGCGGGGCGTTGCGAATGGATCAGGGAGGTCATGACCACGCCCTGGAACGCCTGAAGCGGGATCATGATGGGCGCCCTGGTCAGGGACACCGCCAGCAACAAGGGGGCTGCGCTTGCGAACTCGCCGGGGTCGGCGGCGATCTTGATCACCGCGGGAAAACCCGTTATCAGGACAGCGGAAGCAGCGGCCGTTGCGAGGGCGAACCCGCAGCGCATGATGTAGGGCAGCAAGCCCACATCAGCCCGTGCACCAAAGGCTTGTCGCCCGCCCGGGGTCAGTGCCGCGAAGTAGAGCCAAACGATTGTGCCGCTCAGCGCCCCGAACTCAAGGCTAACAACACTTCCACCGAGCAAGGCAGCGGCCAAGATAACAAGCAACCGCAGGAGTGCTTCGGTGGCCGCGAGTGCGGAATAGGTTCCCCAGCGCTCCAACCCAGCTGACGCACCTGCCAAACCTATGTGGCCCGAGTACAACAAAACTGCAAGCGCGACTCCAAGCCAAAGAAGCGTGGGCGCACCGGGGAGCAACACTGGAACCCACAAGGGGCTGAATGTTGCAACGATGAGTGCCGCCACGGCGCCGATCAGGATGGACACCGCAAGAACTGGCGCGCCCCGTCCTTGGTGGTGTGCCGTGGACATTGAGCGGGACTTGACCGCACGGGTGGCCTCGGTCATCAGCCCGGTCAGCACACCAAACAAACCCAGAAGCACACCCCAGAACGCGAGGAAGTTCGCGTTCTCACCGGGGGTAAGGTGGCGCGATGCGACAACGAGGACTAGATATCCACTAGCCGCGGCGACAAGGGAAGATAGGCCAACTGAGGAGAGGCCCTTGCGCTTGCCAGTTGCCGACGGTGACACTACGATCCGAGTCCAATGAGTGGCGTTAGGCTGTCCCAAACTTTGGCATTGCACAGGTTGTTACGCATAAATGACACACGCACGCGTTGGCCCATTGACTCGCCAATAACGTCTGCAACCACCTGATTTCCGGTGCCCCGGCACTTCTCATCGTCAGTGTCTTGTGGTTTTGACGCCAACAAGCCTGAGGATTTCTTCACCACGGCGCAGGCAGCATCCGCATCGGGAAAATTGCTGGCGCTGACGGCCTTGGAACCGGAACAAAACAATTGACGGGTGCTTACATCCATTGCGTTGCCGGTCAATATTGTAATCGTCAGCCTTGTGTCCACGGGGCCGGTGGGTTCCGGATAAGTTGTGGGAACCGGTTCGGAAGGAGCGGCGGTGGCAACCTCGGTAGGCGTCGGAACAGTCTCATCAACGATTGTGCATCCCGAAGCCACGGTTGCTACGGCTACTGCCAGGGCGATATTCGCCCAGAATTTCTTCAAAATGCTCCTCCATATGTTGCATAATCAGCCTACCCCATGCGGTGTGCCGACAATTCCCCGCCCCGCCCGCCACTGCCACGCGTCTGGGCTTGGTGTGGCTTCGCCGCACCAAGCCCAGACGCCGTTGCCTAGAAGCGTGCAGAGTCCACCTTGAGTGCTTTCAGGTCGTTGGTCAAATGCCAGTTTCCATTGCGGAAGATTCCCACTGTAGTTTTGCCGTCCCCGTTCCAGTCACCTATTGCAGGGGCGTCTGTTGGGATCCCGAAGCCGAAAACGTAGTTGACGGGCGGACTGGAGGCGCTGTCCGACAACCAGTAAGTGCCAGCCCGCCACACACCCACGGAGTCCTTGTTGTCCCCGTTCCAGTCGCCCACAACTGGCGTGTCGGTGCCGATGCCGAAGTTGGTGTAAATGTTGACAGGGGCCCAGGTTGACTGGGAATTGCTGAGCTGCCAGCTTCCGTTGCGGACCAGGCCGATGGTTGTTTTCCCGTCACCGTCCCAATCACCGGTGACAGGAGTGTCGGTGCCGACGCCAAAGTATTGAACCAAACTGACGGACAACTTCACCAGACTGTTGCTGAGCTGCCATGTACCGTTTCTGACAATGCCGATGGTGTCAGTTCCATCACCATCCCAATCGCCGACTACGGGTTTGTCGCCGCGCACCCCAAAGTCGAAGCAGCGCCGGGTACGTTCAGGCATCTCCAGGCACCAGTAGGCGTCTTTGACCCAACCGACGTAGGCTTTGCCGTCGCCGGCCCATTTTCCGCTGATGAGAGTTGCGCCAGGGACAGCGCCGATCCAAGCTTTTTGGACACCGCCGGCCAACTCGCGCAACTGGTCCATTGAACCGTTGAAGACGTTCTGGTCACCCGGAAAGGTGGCGGGTATGGTCTGTTCAGCGTTTGCGAAATTGTTTGCATACTGCCAGAACGTGTATTGCGGCCATTGTCCCGGCATCCATGGACTAGACGCGTAGTACGCCGCGATCCACAGCGGATTGGTGCCGGCGAAAGCGTTGCTGCTGCCAAAGCATTCCTGCCAAAAGTAGTAGCTGGTGTAGACCACAGCGTCCTTGCCCGTGGATGCCTTGATGGTGTTGGTGAAATCCTTGGACCAGGCAACCAGCTGGGACGGGGTCATCCCATAGCATTTGTTGGTTCCGTCGGAACTGACATAGGGGTTGTCCTCGATGTCCAAGGCTGGCGGCAAAGTTTTGCCGTCAGCAGTCCATCCGCCCCCGGATGCCAGCATCACTTTTGCCTGTGAGGCGCCGCTGGACAGATTGGGCCGGGCAAAATGGTAGCCACCACGCAGCAACCCGACATTTGCGGCCCCGTTGTATTGCTGGGAGAAATAGTCGTTGAGAGTCCAGGGGCCCTCAGAGGTTTTTACATAGGCAAACCGGGCGCCGGAGTTCTTGACGGCTGTCCAATTGACGTTTTGCTGCCAGCCGCTGACATCAAGGCCCAGAGGCTTGCCGTCGGTGCCCGGCGGTTGTTCGCCAACGCTTGGTTCGCCGGCCCGTGAAAGCGGCGCAGCCAATGGTCCGGCCAATGTGGGTATTTGCTTGCCAGCTTGACCCATGACGGCTCCGCCATCGGTGGGGCGTTCCAACCCCGTGCCAGCCAGCCCCGACAGCGGGCTTGGCTGAGAACCGGGGGCAGCTGCAGTGGATTGTTGTGCACTGGGTGTCTGGTCAGGGGCAATTGTTGCGGCGGAACCGGAACCGCTGGGAACGACGGGACCGGCTGATGCTGCGGGGGACTCGGTGGCCTGCGGAGTTTCGTTGGCCGTTGGCTCCGCAAGAGCGGGAGCATTGCCGAATCCTGCAAGTATGATCAGTGCGATGGACATGGTTGCAAGCCGCGTGGATACAGGTCTGGTTTTCATGTATTCCTTGTAGGTATTGATGATGCCGGCGTAACTCTTGGAAGCGGTGCACAGGGTTCATCGAAGCTTAGTTTCGGCGATGGGGCAGAGGGCTTGATTGTTCGCCCATGGTACCGTGAGGCAACTGAATTGTCGGCAGGGAACCCTTGTTGGAGGGGGTGCGGCGTGCCAGATTCCGGTGAAGGCGACCCTGTTCCCGTATGCTGGAATTATGCGAAAAATCCTTGTCACAGGCGGTGCCGGCTTCATCGGTTCCAACTTTGTCCACTACGTCCTTGAAAACACTGACATGTTCGTGACTGTTCTGGACAAGCTCACGTATGCCGGGAACATTGCTTCCCTGGACGGGCTGCCGGTGGACCGCTTCACCTTTGTACAGGGCGATATTTGCGATGCCGAACTTGTTGATGGACTGGTATCATCCGTCGACGCGGTGGTTCACTATGCGGCTGAATCCCACAATGACAACTCATTGCACGATCCCCGCCCGTTTTTGGACACCAACATCATCGGCACTTACACGCTGATTGAGGCTGCCCGCAAGCACAACAAGCGTTTCCACCACATCTCCACCGATGAGGTGTACGGCGATCTTGAGTTGGATGACCCCCAGCGGTTCACCGAGTCCACACCGTACGCCCCGTCCAGCCCTTACTCGTCCACCAAGGCAGGCTCGGACCTTTTGGTGCGTGCCTGGGTGCGTTCCTTCGGCTTGCAGGCCACCATCAGCAATTGCTCCAACAACTACGGCCCGTACCAGCACGTCGAGAAATTCATTCCCCGCCAGATCACCAATGTGATCGACGGGATCCGCCCCAAGCTCTACGGCAAGGGCGAGAATGTGCGTGACTGGATCCACGCAAACGATCACTCCTCCGCTGTCCTGGCAATTCTGGAAAAGGGACGCATCGGGGAAACCTACCTGATCGGGGCTGACGGTGAGAAGAACAACAAGGAAGTTGTTGAGCTGATCCTCACCCACATGGGCCTGGCTGCGGATGCCTACGATCATGTTATTGACCGCCCAGGTCATGACCTGCGGTACGCGATCGAATCAGAGAAGCTCCGCACCGAGCTGGGATGGACGCCGTCGTTCGCCAACTTTGATGCCGGCATCGAGGACACCATCAAGTGGTACCGGGACAACGAGTCCTGGTGGCGCCCCCAGAAGGCCGCCACTGAAGCCAAGTACAAGGAACAGGGCCAGTAAGAATGACTTTTGATTTCTCCAAGACGCTGACCGCCACCGCCACCACCATTCCCGGGGTTGTCCTCTACGACCTGCCCGTCCATGGGGACAACAGGGGCTGGTTCAAGGAAAACTGGCAGCGCGAGAAAATGATGGCCCTGGGCCTGCCCGACTTTTCCCCGGTCCAGAACAACATTTCCTTCAATGAGAAAGCTGGCACCACCCGCGGGATCCATGCGGAACCGTGGGACAAGTTCATCTCCGTGGCCACCGGCAAAATCTTCGGTGCCTGGGTTGACCTGCGTGAAGGGGAGTCATTCGGTGCGGTGTTCACCACGGAGCTGGACCCCTCACAAGCCATCTTCATTCCACGCGGCGTGGGCAATGCCTTCCAAACGCTGGAGGACAACACGGCCTATACCTACCTGGTCAATGACCACTGGTCGGCCGATGCCCAGGGCCAGTACACCTTTTTGAACCTGGCTGATGAGACTGCCGCCATTGAATGGCCCATTCCTCTGGACCAGGCCGAGCTCTCCGACAAGGACAAGGCCCACCCCCGCTTGGCCGATGTGGCGCCGATGCCGCCGAAGAAGACACTTGTTGTGGGTGCCGACGGACAACTCGGCAAGGCGTTGCGTGTTGCCTTCGACGGTGACAACAGTGTTGAGTTTGCCGCCCGTGCTGACTTTGACCTCACCTCCGAGGCGTCCTACAGCGCCCGGAACTGGAAGAATTACTCCACCATCATCAACGCCGCCGCCTACACGGCCGTGGACACTGCCGAAACACCCGAGGGACGCCAAGCGGCCTGGGCCATCAACGTCACCGCGGTGGCGAACCTGGCCAAGGTTGCCACCAGTCACGGCATCACCTTGGTGCATGTTTCCAGTGACTATGTCTTTGATGGCACCGCCCACACACACGTCGAAGACGAAGCTCTCTCACCGTTGGGCGTCTATGGCCAAAGCAAGGCCGCCGGCGACGCCGTCGTTTCGGTTGTCCCCAGGCACTACATTGTGCGCACCAGCTGGGTCATTGGTGAAGGGAATAACTTCGTCCGAACCATGGCGTCCCTCGCAGCCCGTGGAATCGAGCCCGGCGTCGTCAACGATCAGGTGGGCCGGCTGAGCTTTACCGAAGACATTGCCGCGGGCATCTTGCACCTGCTGGAAACAGGTGCCGACTACGGTGTCTACAACCTCAGCAACGACGGCGAACCCCAGTCCTGGGCTGACATTGCCGCCGATGTGTACGAAATCACCGGTAACAGCCGAGAATCGGTCACGGGCGTCAGTACCGAGGACTACTTCAAGGGCAAGCCGGCCGCACCCCGGCCCCTGAACAGCACCCTGGATCTGGTCCGGATCAAGGCCGCTGGATTCGTTCCGGCCACAGCTAAGCAACGCCTCGCCGAGTATTTGGACAAGTAGAAATGGAAACCATGAAAGTTTTGGTCACAGGTGGTGCCGGCTACATCGGTTCACACATGGTTCTCTGCCTGCTGGAAGCCGGCCATGACGTGGTTGTCCTGGACAATCTGGCGAATTCATCGGCTGAGTCGCTGCGCAGGGTGGAAGAGCTGACAGGCAAGCACCCGGAATTCATTGAGCTGGACTTGCTCGACGCGCTCGGGGTGGACAATTTGTTTGCCTCAGGCGCCTTTGATTCAGTCATACACTTTGCCGGGTATAAAGCTGTGGGGGAATCTGTTGCCCAGCCGCTGAAGTACTACCACAACAATATTGTGGGAACCCTGAACCTGTTGGCTTCCATGGACAAGCACGGCGTACGCTCACTGGTTTTCAGCTCCTCCGCCACGGTTTACGGCGCCAGCGAAGAAGTCCCCCTCATCGAAAAGATGCCGTTGGATGCCACCAATCCCTATGGGCGCACGAAGGAACAGATCGAGGATATTCTCAGCGATTTGGGTGCCTCAGATCCCACCTGGCGGGTAGCGCTGCTGCGCTACTTCAACCCTGTGGGCGCGCACGAGTCCGGGCGGATTGGTGAAGATCCCTCGGGCATTCCCAACAACCTCCTGCCGTTTGTTGCACAGGTTGCCGTGGGCCGCCGCGAAAAAGTCATGGTTTTCGGCAATGACTACCCCACGCCGGACGGCACAGGTGTGCGCGACTACATCCACGTCATGGACCTTGCTGCCGGCCACCTGGCCGCCCTTGGCTACTTGGGCACCCACACAGGAGTTTTCACCTGGAACTTGGGTACGGGGAACGGGTCCTCGGTGCTGGAAGTTATCCAGGCATTCGGTGATGCCGCAGGCAAACCGATCCCGTTTGAATTCGCTCCTCGCCGTCCCGGTGATGCCGCTGTCAGCTACGCGGATCCGTCGGCGGCACTGGCAGATCTGGGCTGGTCGGCACACCGCAGCCTGGCCCAGATGTGCGCAGACCACTGGCGCTGGCAAGAAAGCAATCCAAACGGGTACGCCGCTTCCTAGCCGAGGCGGCGATCGAAAGTGGACCGGGACCGCAATGGACGAGTGGCCCCGGTTCGCCGGCTATCTTGCAAATTCAAAAGAAAAGGCTACAACAACGTGAAGATTGCTGTCATCGCACTGGGCAAGATTGGCCTGCCCCTGGCTGTTCAGTTCGCCTCCAAGGGACACGATGTGGTGGGCGTTGACGTCAACCAGACCGTAGTGGACCTGGTGAACGCCGGGACGGAGCCGTTCCCGGGCGAAGCACACTTGCAGGAAATGCTCTCCGAGCTTGTCCCTGCAGGAAAGCTCCGTGCGACGACGAACTACGCCGACGCCGTTCCCGGGGCTGACGCTGTGGTTTTGGTGGTCCCACTGTTTGTTGACAAGGATGCCAACCCAGACTTTGGCTGGATGGACACGGCAACCGCTGAACTGGCCTCCCACCTGACCCCCAACACCCTGGTCGCGTACGAGACCACCCTGCCCGTGGGCACCACCCGCTCCCGCTGGAAGCCGGCCCTGGAAGCAGGATCCGGCCTGGTTGAAGGCGAAGACTTCCACCTGGTGTTCTCACCCGAGCGTGTACTGACCGGCCGCGTCTTTGAAGACCTGCGCAAGTACCCCAAACTGGTGGGTGGTCTCTCCGAGGCTGGCGCCGCCAAAGCGGTGGAGTTCTACGAGGCAGTGCTGGACTTTGACGAGCGCCCGGATCTGGAACGCGGCAACGGCGTGTGGGATCTTGGCTCGGCCGAGGCGTCCGAGCTGGCCAAGCTCGCGGAAACAACCTACCGGGACGTCAACATTGGCTTGGCTAACCAGTTTGCCCGCTTCGCAGCCACAACGGGCATTGACATTTACCAGGTCATCGCCGCATCCAACTCCCAGCCGTTCAGCCACATCCACCAGCCAGGCATTGCAGTGGGCGGCCACTGCATACCCGTTTACCCCCGCCTATATCTGTGGAATGACCCGGAAGCCACAGTCGTCCGCGCTGCTCGAGCGGCCAACGCTGACATGCCCGATTACACCATTGGCCTGTTGGAAGGTGCCTATGGCGACCTGACCGGGGCACGCGTCGTCGTTCTCGGTGCTGCCTACCGTGGCGGTGTGAAGGAGACAGCGTTCTCCGGCGTGTTCGACGCCGTGGAAGCCATCACCCGCCGTGGCGGCACGGCATTGGTGCACGATCCCCTATACACGGACGCGGAACTGGAAAAGCTCGGGTTCCTGCCCTACCATTTGGGCGAAGCCGTGGATGCGGCTGTGGTCCAGGCTGACCACAGCGAGTACCGGGAACTGACTCCGGCAGATCTGCCCGGGGTGAAGGCGTTCATCGATGGCCGGCGCATTAGCACCGCGGAGAAATGGGACGGCGTTACTTACCGTGTCATTGGCAGGGCGTAGCTAAAAACGTGCGTGTTCTTATCTTCACTACCTGGTTTCCGGACTCCGAGAACCAGGCCACGGCGCCCTTCAATCTCAAACACGTTCAAGCCATTGCGGCCCAGCACGATGTGCGGGTCATTCACGTCCGCCTGGGCGGTACAGGCGATGTGATTTCGGAGAACTGCGGCGCAGTGCCCGTTACCCGGATTCCGCTGTCCCCGCGCAGGCCGCTGGGGTATCTGGCGGTGGTGCGGCAGTTGTGGGCTGCGCTGAGGCAGACCGACGTGCTGCACACCATGGCTTTCAGCTCCGCCGTGCTTGCGGCCCCTGTTCAGGCGTTCAAGCGGACCCGCTGGGTGCACACCGAACACTGGAGTGGCATGGCCAATCCAGCCAGCGTCTCCAAGCTGTGGGTGGTTTTATCGCCGCTGAGGTATGTCTTGAAACTGCCCGATGCGGTGACTGCCGTGAGCGCCGCCCAGGCCGATCAACTGAGCCGATTTGCACGCGGCGGGAGGGTGGAAGTTGTCCCCAATGTGGTCCAGGGCCCGGATGAGCTGGCCACCCGCCAAGGAATGGTCGACGGTGCCCCTCGCCTCGTCGGAGTCGGTGGGCTCATCGCGCGCAAACGCCCCATGCTGGCGTTGGAAGCGCTGCGCCTTGTGCGAGCAGGCGGATTGGACGCCACACTGACCTTGGTGGGTGATGGGCCGTTGCGAGCGGAACTTGAGTCAGCTGCGGCAGCTGCCAATCTGGGCGGAAAATTCACCATTACAGGTCTCGTGGCACCGGACCAGGTCAGTGAGGCGCTGCGGGCCGCGGATCTATTCATTTTGCCCAGCAGGCACGAAACGTTCTGCGTCTCGGCTGCCGAGGCCGTCGCTGCCGGATTGCCCGCAATAGTCACGGATCTGCCAGCCGTGCGTGATTTTCTCACTGTGCGCAACAGCGTCCTGGTCGCAGGGGATTCGGCGAAAGACTTTGCTGAAGGCGTCCACGACGCACTGGCAAGGTTCTCGCAGGTTTCTTCGGCGACCATCTCGGACACCCTTGCGAGCCGATTTGCGCCACGGGTGATCGCGGACAAGTTCTCTGCCGTGTATGCCCGTGTCCGGGGTGCGGGCGGTTAGCTGGGATAATGGCACACAAGCCACTTCAGAGGGATCTAGTGCGCAGCGAGAGGAAACAACGGCATGACATACGTAGCAGCTAGCGCCGACGTGGCGGAACAGGCCAGCCTGGGTGACGGAACCAAGGTTTGGCATCTGGCCCAGGTCCGTGAGGGCGCCGTGCTGGGGGCGAACTGCATTGTTGGCAGGGGTGCGTATGTGGGACCCGGCGTGCACATAGGCGAAAATTCCAAGATCCAAAATTATGCCTTGGTCTATGAGCCAGCAGTTTTGGGCAAGGGCGTTTTCATTGGCCCCGCGGTAGTCCTCACCAACGACAGCTACCCGCGGGCCGTCAGCCCCGAGGGAACGCCCAAGAGCGCCCACGATTGGACACCCGTTGGGGTCTCCATTGAGGACGGTGCATCCATCGGTGCCCGCGCAGTCTGTATTGCCCCGTTAACCATTGGACGTTGGGCCACCATCGCAGCCGGTTCCGTGGTGACTCGTGACGTCCCGGCATTTGCCTTGATGGCTGGCGTTCCGGCACGGCGGCTGGGCTGGGTGGGCAAGGCCGGCTTCCCGCTGAAGGCCGAAGGCGGTTTCTGGGTGTGCCCGGAAACCGGAGCCAAGTATGTTGAAGATTCAAACTCCCTGAAAGAGGCTGAGGACAGCGCATGAGCCAGGACTTTATTCCGGCAGCAAAACCCATTATTGGTGACCAGGAGCGGGCAGCGGTTGATGCTGTCATGGCCTCAGGCATGTTGGCTCAGGGCCAGCAGGTGGCCAGCTTTGAGAGTGAATTCTCCGAGGTCCTGCTCGACGGGCGTGCAAGCGTCGCCGTCAACTCGGGCACGTCCGGTCTCCATCTTGGGCTGCTCGCCTGCGGGGTTGGTCCCGGGGACGAGGTCATTGTCCCGTCGTTCACCTTTGCTGCGACAGGCAATTCGGTTGCACTCACGGGGGCCACCCCGGTGTTTGCCGACATTGAGCTGGACTACTACGCCCTGGACGTGGCCCATGTGGAATCGCTGATAACGGACAAGACCAAGGGCATCATGCCCGTGCACCTGTACGGACACCCTTTCGCTGCCGAGGCTTTCGCCGCCTTGGCCCACAAACACGGCATTGACCTTTATGAGGATGCCGCCCAAGCCCACGGTGCCGCCGTCAACGGCAAGAGGGTGGGCACCTTCGGCAAGTTCGGCATGTTCAGCTTGTACCCCACCAAGAACATGACCTCCGGCGAGGGTGGCATGGTTTCGACGTCGGACGCCGTCGTGGAGCGAAACCTGCGCCTGCTGCGCAACCAGGGCATGGAAACGCAGTACGAAAACGAGCTGGTTGGTTTCAACAACCGCATGACTGACCTGCACGCCGCCATTGGCCGTGTCCAGCTGACCAAGGTCATGGGCTGGACCAAGCAACGCCAGGACAATGCCGCGTTCCTGAGCACAAACCTTGAGGGTGTGGGAACGCCCAGGGTTGCCCAGGGCGCCGAGCATGTCTACCACCAGTACACCATTCGCGTGGCTGACGGCCGGGATGAGATGCACGCCCGCCTGCGCTCGGAGTTCAATATTGGTTCCGGCGTGTATTACCCGGTACCCAACCACCGGCTGCCTTCGTTCAACCGCACCGAGGACCTGCCCAACACGGAGATCGCCGCCAAGGAAGTGCTTTCCTTGCCAGTTCATCCCTCCCTGACCCGCAATGACCTTGAACGCATCGTCACAGCAGTGAACACCATCACCAAGGCGGGTGCCTGAGCATGGCCAATCTTCGGGTGGGACTCATCGGCCTAGGCATGATGGGCCGCCACCATGGGCGCGTCATTCGGGAAGTGGAGGGCTTGGACTTGGTCGCCGTGGCCGACGCCTATGGTGATCCGCACGGTGTGGCCAGGGACCTGCCCGTCTTGGGCAGCGTCGAGGAGCTCATCGCAGCCGGTATAGACATGGCTGTTGCTGCCGTTCCCACGGGCATGCATGAGGAAGTTGGCCTGGCCTTGGCCGCAGCCGGCATCCATACTCTGGTTGAGAAGCCCATCGCTGCCAGTGCACCGGCCGGCCAGCGCCTCGTTGAAGCGTTTGCCGCCAAGGGACTCGTAGGTGCGGTGGGACATATTGAACGGTTCAACCCCGCCTTGCAGTCGTTGCGCCAGCGAATTGCCGACGGCGATCTCGGGGAGGTCTACCAGATCGCCACCCGCAGGCAGGGCCCCTTCCCTGCCCGGATTGCCGACGTCGGAGTGGTCAAGGACCTTGGCACACACGACATCGACCTGACGGCCTGGCTGGCCCAAAGCCGCTATGAATCAGTATTTGCCCAGACCACTGCCCGGAGCGGCCGGCCGGATGAGGACATGGTGTCCGTAACGGGCAAGTTGGCCAATGGTGTCATCACCAACCACCTGGTCAACTGGCTGTCCCCGATGAAGGAACGCTTGACAATAGTCACCGGTGAAAAGGGCGCGTTCGTGGCCAACACACTCACGGCGGACCTCACGTTTTATGAGAACGGCACCGTAGCCACCGAATGGGACTCCATTGGGGCGTTCCGGGGTGTTTCGGAAGGCAATGTCACCAGGTTGGCCATCGCCAAGCCCGAACCCCTGCGCACCGAACATGAGGCCTTCCGTGATGCGGTCCTGGGGTTGCGCCATGACATCGTAACCATGGCGCAGGGGCAGGACACACTGATCGTGGCCGAGGCTGTGCTGAGGTCTGCCCTCACAGCCCAAGCCGAAAGGATCCACAACTAGTGGCACGAGCAAAACCGTTTCGAGTTGTTGTCACCACAAGGCTCTTTGTGCCCGAAGTGGGGGCGGCGGCGTTCCGGTTGAAGTCCCTCGTTGACGGCCTCGTGGAGCAAGGTGCCGAGGTCACAGTGCTGACCACCAGGCTTCCGGCCGGGGGCCCCGTCTTCAAACCCTCCTACAAGCTCAGCCGATGGCCTGTGCTGCGTGATCCGGGCGGGTATGTGCGTGGCTACGTGCAGTATCTGAGCTTCGACATCCCCGTTTTTTTCCGCTTGCTCATGACCCGCGCCGATGTGGTTGTCTCCGAGCCGCCTCCTACCACCGGGGTGGCTGTAGCGGTGGCCGCAGCGTTGCGCCGTCGACCGTTCGTCTACTATGCAGCAGACGTCTGGAGCGAGGCGATGTCCGCCATGGACGTGCCAAACGCCGTCAAGAAGGCCATGGGCATGGTGGAAGGGGCAGTGCTCCGAAGGGCAGCCGCCGTCCTGGCCGTCTCAGACCCAGTGGCTGTGCAGGTGGCCAAGTTTAAGGTGCCCGCGCAGCGCATCCAGGTGGTGGGCAACGGCGTGGACACCTCCGTCTTTGGCCCGCAGGGCCGCCGGGCTACGGCGGCCAATCCTTACTTTGTCTACACAGGAACCATGAGCGAGTGGCAGGGGGCAGGCATTTTCATCGAGGCTCTCCGCGAAGTTCGCAGCACACACCCGAATGCTCAGATCCGCTTCTTTGGGCAGGGCACCGACGAAGATAACCTCAAGGGGCTGGCCGAGCGGTTGGTCCCGGGGGCCGTCCATTTTGGTGGCGTGGTGCCACCGACGGAAGCCGCTGCGTGGATTCGCGGGGCTGCGGGCGCGCTGGTCAGCATCAAACCCGACCAGGGCTATGACTTTGCCAAGCCCACCAAAATCTACGCGGCTGCCGGGTGTGGCACCCCGGTGATCTTTGCAGGCCAGGGAGACGGGGCCGCGCTGGTGGCGGAGCAGCGGCTTGGCGTTGCCGCGCCCTACACGGTCGCAGACGTTGCCGAGGCCATGAATGCACTCCTGCAGACCCCGGATGCCGATAGCGGGCATCGCAGCAACTGGGTCCTGGACAACGCATCATTGCAGGCATCCGGACGACTGGCAGCCACCGAAGTGTTGCGCGTTGCTGCGGTGTCGACGTCCACGTGAGCGGCATTGATGGGGGCAGGGTTGCTCGATGGCGCAGAAGCGAATTTCTGCGCCACATACTCACGCTCCTCAGCGGAACAGCCGCAGCGCAGCTTCTGATGCTGGCCCTGACACCGGTGTTGTCAAGGCTCTACTCGCCGGAGGCTTACGGGCTGTTCTCCTTGTATTCGTCACTGGTGGCCACCGTCACTGTTGTTGCGGCCCTCCGCTACGACATGGCCATCATGCTGCCCAAGCACGACGCCGATGCCAAGGTCCTCAAGAGGGGAGTCACCCGGCTGATCGTTGCCGTCAGCATTGGGGCAACCCTGGTGTGTGGAATTGCGTCACCCGGTATTGCCGCGGCCATGGGCAAACCAGAGCTGGCACCGTGGTTGTGGCTGGTGGGATTGAGTATTTTTACCCTCGCCGAGATATCGGCATTGACGTACTGGCTCAACCGCCGCAGCGACTACAAGGCCATAGGAATCAACAGGGTCCTGCAAAGCGGCGGGACCGCCTTGGCTCAGCTAGCGTTGGCCTTGGGCAAGTTCGGGGGAGTCGGCGGTCTCATCGGCGGCACCTTGGTGGGTCAGGGCGCTGCCCTGTTGACGCTGCGCCATAAGGGCCGAGACGTTCGCAGCGGACTGGACGAATCCCAGGAGAGCGTTGGTTCACTCTTCAGCCGCTACCGCAAGATGCCCCTGCTCAACGGCCCCAATGCCTTGGTGGATGCCCTTCGAACCAACGGCATCAACCTGATCATAGGCGTCGTGTATTCACAGTCCCTCTTGGGACAGTTTTACATGGCCTGGAAACTTCTGGAAGTGCCGCTGGGACTGATCAACGGGGCACTTGCCCAGGTGTTCTTTCAACGGCTGGCAGTCATGGAACGCGGATCAATGTTTGCGTTCGCCAAATCCTCCGTGTTCCGTTCTGCCATCCTGGGAGTAGTTCCGTTCGCACTGATTTACTGGCTGTCGCCCTGGGCGTTCCCCGTGGTGCTGGGGGAACAGTGGACTGATGCGGGACTCATTGCCCGGGCGCTGGTGCCATGGCTTTTCATGAGCCTGATTACCTCCCCGATCTCCACAATATTTGTTGTTACCGAAACGCAGCACCTGATGCTTGCTCATGCCGTGGTCTATACGGCCGTGCCGTTGTCGCTGCTGTTTTTCCTCAAGGGAGACATCGTCACAAATCTTTCGATAGTTTCACTGTCAATGGCCGCAATTTTGGTGGTCTTCACGGCAATGGCCCTTTGGGTGGGGCACCGCTTTGACCACCAAGCCGATTCGAAGCAAACAGCCGTGGGTGGCTGACCCTGCAAGTCCCCGGCTCTCACACCGTGGTGGTGTTCCAACACCATCAGTTTCAGAAAGTTCAATCCATGGCCAGCATGATCTATCACGTACCGTACCCTTTGAATCCTCACGCCAAGACAGGAAGCGGGCTGCGCCCTATGCGCATGCTTGAGGCGTTCACAGCCCTTGGCTACGATGTGGAGCTGGTCTCCGGGGAATCGAGGGAAAGGCGTGCACTGATCAGGGCACTGAAGCGGCGCATCGCCGCTGGGGAGCGTTTTGACTTCCTGTATTCGGAGAGCCACACCATGCCCACAGCGTTGACGGATGCCGACCATTTGCCACGCCGCCCGCTCATGGATGTTGCGTTCTTGAGGTTCGCCCGCAAGAACGGCATCAAGGTTGGTTTATTTTACCGGGATGTTTACTGGCGCTTCCCCGAGTACAAGGAACGGCTTAACCCACTGGTGCACACCGCCACGCGCGCCCTCTACAATCTTGACTTGCTGGCCTATAGGTTCGCCGTTGACAAGCTTTATCTGCCGTCGCTGGACATGGGCAAATTTGTTCCGCACGTCCCGGGGGGGGGGGACGCCAACCCGCCGCCAAACAGGGAGGGGGGTGTCGTGTTATTGATGCCCACAAAGGGCATGCCCCCTCTTTCTCTGGGAGG